>NZ_JCACKM010000012.1:0-2228 GCF_059505385.1 Desmonostoc vinosum | reverse complement strand
GAACGAATCGCACTACCTGCAAATTGGGACACGTTGTAAAGTTTTGTAAAGAAATCAGGTTGAAACCATTGATTTTAGGTTCAGTCGAGCCAGAAATTTTGAAAGCGCGCGCTCGATAATTCTGTGTAGCGAATAGTGTGTTGAATATTCTTGTGTCCCAGATAAGCCTGAATAGCTCTAGTGTCATGACCATGAGAAGCTAGATAAAACCCGCAGGCATGACGTAACATATGCGGATGTACCGATAAAGCTAAACCAGCAAAAGTGCCAGCACGACTAATAATATTAAAAGCTGTGGCAGCAGCCATCGGAGTACCACGCTCAGAAACAAACAAATAAGGGGAGTGAGGATATTCTCGTTGTAGTTGTCGTAGCCACCTCAACTCTCTGGCACGTAAACAGTTCTTTTTGGTAATGTTTCTCTACATAAACTCCAACTCTTGTGGCTGATTGGTGATATATATCTTTTGAAGTGTTAAATCGCACAAAAACATACTGATGGTGACATCGATAGAACGTACCGCTTACCCTCGATTTAAGCGTCAATTAACCGCCAAAGAACTCACCGAGATTTACACACCCAAAAAGAGCGAAATTGCTTTTGCTTACGCTACCACTAAGGGTGAAAGTAATATTCTTAACTTAGTATGTTTATTAAAAGCATTCCAACGATTAGGTTACTTTCCTTCTCTAATAGACATTCCTTTAAAAATTGTTAATCATATTCGCAGTAATTTAAAATTAACAGATGATACTGTTTTGGGTTATGAAAATCGCAAAACTATGTATCGCCACCGGACTGCTATCCGTGAATATCTTCAGGTAAATCAATTTAATCAAACTGGGCTAAATATAGCTATTAAAGCAGTGAATGAATCGGCGGCAGTTATGGATAATCCTGCTGATTTAATGAATGTAGCCATTGCTGAATTAATTAAAAATAGATATGAATTACCAGGATTCAACACATTAAATAGATTAGTCCGTCGAGTAAGAAATGTAGTAAATCAAAGATTATTTTCCCTGGTACTGGGTCGCATCTCGTCAGATTACCAAGAACGCTTGCTGGACTTGTTAGAGCGTCATCCACTTGAGTACCAAACCTCATTTAATAGCCTGAAACAACTACCTAAAAGCCCTACCCGTAACAATATTAATGACTTTATTGTACATTTAATCTGGCCGTCGGACATTTTTCCGCTTAGTAAAAGCATTAGAGTTCAAATCAACTACTAACGAACAAAGTGTTATCGAAGCATTACAATTTGTCCTAGATAATTCTCATCGCCGAGGAGAATTTCTCAAAGCAAGTATTGAACTAGATTTTATTTCAGAACAGTGGCGAAAATTAGTTGTAGTCAAGCAAGGAGAGAAAACCAAATTCGTTCGGCGACACTTCGAGGCTTGTATTTTTTATTACTTGGCAGCCGAATTAAGGTCAGGAGATATCTGCGTTGTTGGTAGTGAAGATTACGCCGACTACCGCGAACAATTACTGCCTTGGTCAGAATGTTTGTCGTTAGTTGACCAATACTGTGAGAATTTAGGCTTTCCCAATACTGCTTCTGAGTTTACCTTGACACTAAAATCTTGGTTGACGGACATGGCGGCATCTGTCGATGCAGGTTATCCCAATAACCACCAATTTATTATTAATGATGAAGGCGAACCCATACTCAAAAAATATCAGCGTAACGAGTTGAGTGTTGCGGCCATTGCCTTAGTAGAGAAAATTGAGGAATGTTTTCCAGAAAGAAATTTAATCGATATACTCAGAAATGTTGACTACTGGACGAATTTTACCCGTCACTTTGGGCCGCTGTCTGGTAGTGATCCTAAAATTGAACGTGCGACGGAACGTTATCTTTTAACGACGTTTACTTATGGTTGCAATTTGGGGCCGACTCAAGCGGCGAGACATATGCGAGGCATTGTCACCGCGAAGGAACTGGCATTTGTCAACCGTCGCCATGTGACTGTGGATAAGCTCAATGCTGCATTGGTGGATATTATTAACCGTTACAATGCTTTAAATCTGCCGTCAGTTTGGGGCGATGGTAAAAGTGCGGCGGCGGATGGCACTAAGTATGAACTCTTGCGTTGAGAATTTACTGTCTGAGTATCATATTCGCTATGGGGGTTACGGAGGAATAGCTTACCACCATGTCTCTGATGAGAAAAGAAATTACTGCTGTGACAAATATTGTGGAAGCTTATCATAAATTCTC
>NZ_JCACKM010000011.1:0-65542 GCF_059505385.1 Desmonostoc vinosum | reverse complement strand
GCCTTAAGGCGTGGGTTCCCTACTCCCTACTCCCACATCGCCACTCCCTCTGAATTGTTTCAAGAGCTTTTTTTCAGGTGGAACAAAATCTCTATCTGAAAGTCCCTCAGTTTCTGATTGCAAACGGTTCAATTAATAGCGTTCTCTAATACGAGGGCGCTTTTTTTGCTTTGTAGTTACGACGACAATTACGATCTGCTCCACAATGGTTTATTCGGTATTTGTATTATAAGTTTACATTCCTCAATTTCCCACTTTTCCCACTTTCTAGCTGTTTTTTTGTTAAAAAAGTGGGTTTTGAGACTAACTTTTCCCACTTTCTATTAGACTGATTAGATAAAGTCAAAAGATCACGACGATAGTGCAGCGAAGCGCTTTTTACAAATGAAAGCCCTATCCTCAATTCCAAATCTCCAGTACCCAGTTCCTTTTAAAATCAGCAAAAATACATATTTATAAGTAAATTAATATACATTTTGCTGAATAAAATACTATCACAAGTTCAAGTTTATAGATCTTGTGAAAGGGTAATTTTGTAGTAGTTAAGTTTACTTGATTAATTGATTTCTAAACGATTGAATTAGTAGTTTTACGAGAAATACTGGGTGTTTATCATGAAAGCAACTATTCTGCCCAAATTATTTATTGTCTGTTTAGCTGTAGAATTTCTACTTTGTTTAGGATTATGTAATCAGGCTAATTCAGAATTAAAGACTAGAAGTGCGATTTTAGCAAAACAAACTCTTTTTGAAAAAGGCTTTAATCCTCCAAGGACAGATCAACCAACAGATAGTTCTGGTGCAGGTTCCCGCAGTAGACTTAGGAAGTGAACTACCCGCACTGACTTGGAGTACCAATCAGTAACAGTAGTGAAATCAATTTGTATTAGGGGGTAAAACCCCCTATTCGCCAGCTGTATCCTCAAAGAAGTCGGGGATCTAGACACCGCGAAATTCTCAAAACTTAGAAACTGAATGTTGTCCTCAACGCACCAATCACAACATCATCGTTGTCATCATTATGGTCGGGGGATGTTAGCCAAATCACTCCTGGAGTGATAGTAATGTTGTCGCTGAGCTGATACTGATAGAAAGCCTCAAGATGATAGGAAGTATCGCGATCTTTTGCAAATCCATCAACACTAGAACTTGTCACTTGAGGTTCAACGCCAGCAATGATCCCAGCCAAGCTACCTTTCTTGCCAAGGTCAGGGAAACCGAGGGTAACAGCATAGTTCCAAATCTCAATTTCTCCACGTTCACCAGTCAAGGTACGACTATTTGTGTATCCAGCCCAACCACCCAAGACAAATTGATCACTGATACCAATAGATGCTTGGACACCGTAGGAATTGCTGGAAAATGCTACTTCATCCAAACCCTGAGACGCTGCTAAATTTTGGAAGGTTGCAGCATTACTACCAGTAAGCAAAGGTTGTTTGTAAGAATTAATATATGTTAATCCTACAGTGATGCGATCGCTCGGTTTCACAGTTAACTGTGCTAGCGCCCCATAAGCACCATCAAACAAACCATTCTTGGGACTAGGATCATTTGCTGTACCACTCAAATATCCCAGACTCAAGGCCAATTTATCACTAAACTCTTGGGTCACTCCCAACCCCGCGCCAGCTATCTGGTTATAAATGGGGTTGCGCGTCCCAAAGGTAGACAAAGCACCATATGCACCATCACCATCAAAAAGATTCACAGTGCTAGTTAGGTCATCCGCTGCACCTGCATTGGCAATAGCTATCACCTGTGTCTTTTCGCCTACTGGAAATTTGTACCACAATGCATCGATGAGGGCATTATTGTTAGCCTCTGCACCACTACTACCACTAGCAAAAAATAAGTTGCCCTCTGTGGTGTTGATGTTAGGACTGACAATGTTATTAGTTTGAATTCTAGTAAACAGCGTATCTTCCCCTATAAAGCTAGTTACAAATTCGATCCGTGCCCGCACCCCCAGAGTTGTATTCTTGTCTGCAATTTCTGCACCGTTGACATTTTCACCCGACAAAACATCACTAACAACAGCAACTACTTGCCCTTGCAACTTAGTCGTGGTTGAAAATTGATTCGCTTCTAATTCTGCTGTATTCGCCTCCAATGTATCCACACGACCGCGTAATGTCGCCAGTTCTGCGGAAAATTCTTCTTGCAACTTCTGCAACTGGGCTAAATCTTGTTTTGTCACCAAATCAGCTGTACCAGTAGCAATTAATTCGTTCACGCGGTCAAGACAAGCATTCAAACCAGCAGCGAATTCATATCTTGTCAGTGCCCTATTCCCTCGATAAGTACTATTTGGATAGCCTGCAATACATCCATAGCGTTCTACCAGTGATTGCAAAGCTTGAAACGCCCAGTCTGTAGTTTGCACATCCGACAATTGAGATACCGAGGTGACTTGCGCCATTACCTGATCTTGATTTTTATCTGGATTGGCGACAACTGGAGTCTCATTTATTTTTGACGTGGGTGATGTTTCACCTGCAAAGGTAGCACTATTGACAAATATTATTGCACTCCAGATTGCAGGAACCGCCAGCAGATATCCAAATAATCTTTGCATTTTTTCCTCACACTTATTTCGTACTCTGTTAAAAACAAATTTTCTTAAAAACTTGTTCAGTGATTTTATCAGAAACAAGAAATATTTTTACCAGAAATAGTCAAGAGTTTTCAGTAGATAGCAAAATTTAGCTGTTATTCCTAACACAGGAAACACAGAAATAATATTGATTAAGTATATGAGAATGAGAATTATTATAGTATAAAGTGTAGATCTTAAGTCTCATTGAAAATAAAAACTTTGACCATAGTCTTTTGAAAGGGAGAACCTGTGATGAACACTCAGACAAGCAAAAAAAGAAGCGGTATTTTGGCCATAATGGCAGTGTTCATGTTGTCAACGACGGCTAGCTGTAACCAATCAAACACGAATCGAACCACGAATACTGAACAGTCTCCACAAGCACAAGAGGCTGCATCTACCCCATCAGCACAGCTAGAAAAAACTAAAATTGTGACAACATTTTTACCGATGTATATTTTTACTAAAGCTGTCGCTGGAGATGTGGCAGACGTAGAAATTTTAGTCAAACCTGGTACTGAGGTACATGAGTATCAAGCAACACCAGAAAATGTCAAAGCGATCGCCACTGCGAATGTGTTAGTAAAAAATGGTTTGGGGTTAGAAGAGTTTCTCAAAAACACCATCAAAAATGCTCAAAACTCCCAACTAAGCGAAATTGATGCTAGCAAAGGTATTAAACCTTTAGATGAAATTTCACCTGTTGAGAAAATAGCGAAAGCAGAAGACCACGACCACGAACACGCTGAGGGTAATCCTCACGTTTGGTTAGATCCAGTTTTAGCAAAACAGCAAGTAGTAAATATTCGAGATGGGTTAATTACTGCTGATCCAAAAAATAAGCAGGTTTATGAGACAAATACTGCAACTTATATTAAAGAATTAGAAAGTTTAAATAATCAATTTCAGCAAACTTTACAAAAAACCCCTAACTGCACATTTGTAACTTTTCATGATGCCTTTCCATACTTAGCCAAGCGCTACAATCTTAAACAAGTTGCAGTAGTAGAAATTCCCGAAGATCAACTTTCGCCAACAGACTTACAAAAAACCATCAATATTGTAAAAAAATACAAAGTTAAAGCCTTATTTAGCGAACCAGGTGTAGATAACAAATTACTGAAAAGCCTTTCACAAGATTTGAAATTAACTTTGAGTACTCTTGATTCTTTAGAAACTGGCGAAACAAATCCGCAGTATTATTTCCAAGCAATGAAAGCCAACTTACAAACTCTAGAAACAGCATGTAAATAGGTTTGTCCTTTACAAATGACCAATGACAAATGACCAATGACCAATGACATTGTTATTTTGAAAGTAGAAGGATTAACAGTATACCAAGGCAGCTATATAGCTGTTCGGGATGTTTCCTTTGAATTGTTATCAGGAACAGATACAGCCATAGTCGGCCCCAATGGTGCAGGCAAAAGTACTTTAGTTAAAGCGGTTTTAGATTTGATTCCGCGTAATGCAGGTATGATTGAAGTCTTTGGTCGCCCCATTACTAGGCTAGGAAATTTACGCCATCTCTTGGGTTACATGCCACAAAATTTCATCTTTGACCGCAGTTTTCCAATTTCTGTGAGTGAATTGGTAGGACTAGGGTGGGTGAATGAGGGTAAAAGAAAACAGTTAAAAGATAAAAAAGAGGTGTCATTTTTCCCTCAGTTGTGGACACAAAACTGCGAAAAATCAGCAGCAATAGCAGAAGCTTTACGGAGAACAGATGCTTATCATCTACGTCATCAAGCTATTGGTACTCTCAGCGGTGGTCAACTCAAGCGAGTATTACTAGCTTATTGTTTAGTTATGCCTAGAAGATTGCTAGTATTAGATGAAGCCTTTGCAGGGGTTGATATGCAAGGTGCAGCGGATTTTTACGCCTTGTTGAACGAATTAAAACGAGAAGAAAATTGGACAATATTGCAAGTTTCTCATGATATTGATATGGTCAGCCGTCATTGCGATCGCGTCCTTTGTCTCAACCAAACCGTCGTTTGTACCGGTCAGCCAGAAATTGCCCTCTCACCCCAAAATCTCTTAGCAACCTACGGGCCAGGGTTCAGTCGCTATCAGCACAAGCATTGAAATAGGGAATAGGGAATGGGGAATAGAGAATTGTCATTTGTCCTCTCTTACAAAGTTCTGAGCGCCGGAAGTCGGCGCTCAGAACTTTGCGCTTTGCATTGGTTATTCTCGGCGTCTCGGCGTCCCCCTGTCCCCCTCCAGGTTCGGCAGTGACGCTCCTTCTCCCAAGGGGAGACGCTGACGCGAACGTCGCTAACGCACCCGACGGAAACCGCCAGGACTGCGACTGCCTCACCGCGTCTCTCTCATCTCCCCTGCCCCCTCATCCTCTTCATCCAAATGTTCAGCCACAGCTTGGTAAAGATGGAAAATATGACTATCGTGGAGGCTATAAAATACATTACGCCCTTGCTTGCGATAACTGACCAAGCGCATTGCCCGTAAGTTTCGCAACTGATGAGAGACGGCAGATTCACTCATATCTAATAATGCTGCTAAATCACTGACGCATAGTTCTTTTTTCGCCAAAAAGGAGAGAATTCGCAGGCGATTGGCATCTCCTAAGAAACTAAAAAATTCTGCCATGCGTTGGGCTTTATCGCTGCTAAGAACCTGCTTTGAAAGGGGTTGAACGTTGTTACTATCTATGGTAAATCTCGAATTAGACTGAATCATTTCTATTTAAGGAATTACATTAATTCTAGTAAAAAAATAGTTGGTTAAACCAAATATATGATCAAGCAATTATCTATAATTTTATGAGAATAAAAATTATTGATTTTTCAGCATAGAATGCTAATCATCTTAAAATATTACATATGGATTTATTTAATTATTGCCAGATAACTGAGCTAGCTGTAACCAATACTAATGACTTAGTGAGTTTGTTAAAATTTCCCTTCATGCAGCGTGCGATCGCAGGTGCTGTATTAATGGGAATTCTTGGTGGTATGCTAGGTAGTTTTGTTACCTTGCGCCAACTATCTTTTTTTAGTCATGCCGTAGGTCATGCAGCATTAGTAGGTGTAGCATTGGGTGTATTGCTACAGTTAAATCCTACGTGGATGCTATTACCTTTTACCTTGGTTTTTGGCACTGTTGTGCTTTACTTCATCGATAAGACCGATTTAGCTAACGATAGCGTTCTCAGTATAGTTCTCTCAGGGGCATTAGCGATCGGTGTCATCCTGACTAGCTTTATTAAAGGATATCGCGGCAACCTTATGGGAGTACTATTCGGTGATATTCTGGCGATCGATGTCACAGATTTGGTTTTAACGCTGCTTGTGCTTGTGGGAGGCAGCATCTTTTTATTATCAACTCTCAGACAGCAAATCTTGTTGACACTTAACCCTGATGTGGCACAAGTGCAAGGTATCTCAGTTCAATTGTACCGCTACGGATTTGTAGTTTTGCTCTCACTAGCCGTTGCTGTAGCAATTAAAGCTGTCGGAGTTTTGCTAGTGAACGCCTTCTTAGTTATTCCCGCCTCAACTGCAAAACTTATGAGTCACCACTTTAGCCACTTTTTAGTCATGTCAGTGATTGTTGGTTTTAGCAGTAGCCTTTTTGGCATGATAATATCAGGTCTTTTCAACATTGCCTCCGGCCCTAGTATCGTTCTTGTGCAATTTCTCCTATTTGTAGCCGTTTTCATTTGGGTTAAGTTAACGTTAAAAGCAGCATAAAATTTTTTCTGCAAAGCCTTGCTAAATTTTTCTAGGTTTGCTACATTGATTAATCGTGGCAAAGAAAAAACGCCCCGCCGGGATAGCTCAGTTGGTAGAGCAGAGGACTGAAAATCCTCGTGTCACCAGTTCAAGTCTGGTTCCTGGCATTGATTACAGCCTAATAGCATGTCTGACATAAGACATAACTAACATAAGTTAAAGTAGTTAGGGTACTGCAACTGCTTAATGTCAGTACGGCTAGTCCCGTTATGAATAAGTGTGAAAATACTGGCTTATGCATCTTCTGTGATGATCTCTATTTTTAGCGATCGCGGCTCTTAAATAACAGCACCAAAGCGAACACTAGCAATCGCTCCTAGCAGTGAACAAACTTTAGCTATGCAGATATCCGGGGAGCAGATTTTGGTGGGGCTAATTTAACAGAAGTAAACTTTATAAGGAAACTATTGGTGCGCTCTAAAACAACCTATGAAAACGTTATGATTTTTCATTAAATTAAATCTAAGTTCAGCACATAAAAGAACTTATGAATAATGAATGGTGTAGCAAAGGCAAACAATGGTAATGGTAATAGTAGTTATAGTTATTAATACCCTTATTTCGTTAATACTACTTTATACAGCTGGGCAAGTATGGCAACTAAAGCAGCGATTAGCATTTATATCTGATAGATTAACTTTTTATGAGCGCTGCACTCACGCGGCGTTGTATAAAGCACCGGAAAATATTTATGCTGGCCAGCAGGGTATTCATAACCTAATGCAGCAAAATCAAGCTCTACAAGCCCAAATACAACAAGTGCGGCAAATTATCAGCTTGCTGTTTTTCGGACGACAAGTATGGCAACGTAATGTTCGCAGAAGCATTTTGTACCAACGAAAAAGATAGCCAAGGGATTAGGGGTTAGGTGGAGATGAGGGGGATGCACTTCTCCTTCAAAGACGCTACGCGTAGCAAGCGCTCAGTGACCGGGGGATTTGAGAGAGGTAGGAGAGGCAGGAGGAGCAGGGGAAGAAAATAACTATTCCCAATTCCCTCACCAAGTGAGTTAATGGGTAAAAGCAACATTTCTAGCCGATATATTGTCACGATAGATTAACTAGATAAAATCTTTTGGGTCTTGCAAGGAGAGAAAACCCACCTAAAATGGGTGTAAGGAGAGAAACAGTAAGATGTCTAATAACCGTTCTGGAGTATTTTTTAGCGGTTTGATGCTGGGAGCTAGCATCGGTGCTTTGACCGGTTTGCTCGTTGCTCCGCGCACAGGGCGCGAAACTCGCAAAATTTTGAAAAAATCTGCCGATGCTATCCCAGAATTGGCGGAAGACTTATCAACAAGTGTGCAAATTCAAGCAGATAGGCTCTCTGCTAGTGCATTGCGAAACTGGGATGAAACACTAGAGAGACTCAAAGAAGCCATAGCAGCTGGTGTCGAAGCCAGTCAACGAGAAAACCAAGTCTTGAAGCGGCAAAAAGCTGTGGAAAAATCAGAGTCTCTTTCTAAGAATTAAAACGCTCATAGATAGCATAACCGTGATTGATCCCCTGTTTTGGTTGGGACTATCCATACTCTTAGTAGCTGCCAGTTTAACTGCCGTTTTGGTGGTAGCGATACCTGCTTTGCAAGAATTAGCACGCGCTGCTCGTAGTGCAGAAAAGTTATTTGATACGCTCTCGCGGGAGTTACCACCCACTCTAGATGCTATCCGCATGACTGGTTTGGAAATCACTGATTTAACTGATGATGTTAGTCAGGGTGTCAAAAGTGCAGGACAAGTTGCCAAACAAGTTGATCAAACCTTGGACAACGCTCGCAAACAAGCTCAAAACGTTCAAGCAGGCACACATAGCATCTTTATTGGTGTAAAAACTGCCTGGAAAACCTTTACTCGTCAAAAACCTGCTAGACGAACAATTGAGCGTCTCTCAATCAATGACAAACCACCGCTAACGTTACGTGAACGAGAAGCACTTAGGCAAGAAAACCGTCGGATAAAAACACAAACTTATCATACCAACGATAATTACAATGCCAATGGAAGTTGGGAAAACAATTTTGAGGATCAAGAATAACTGGTAAAACGCTTTGCTTTAATCCCTCAGATTAGAGTAAAGTAAACAAGTGTAAAGAAGTATCATTTTTCTGTACTCTTTTAAAACAACTTGTTCACTTCTGCCGTTAATATTTGTATAAAAACGTCCATGCAGTCTTGTTTCTGGCGAAAAGTTCTGGTATCCATTGCTGTATTTTTCTTGGCTGGGTCAATGTGGGTGATACATTCTCCCCAAGCTCTGGCCTATGACAATCCTGAGTTATTACCTAACTCTTTCACTCCAGTTGTAGACTTAGCTAAATCTCTCCCGGATTTGCAAGAAGAGAAGCTAGTTAAAGATTTAAATCAATTTGAAACTGATACTGGTTGGAAACTGCGAGTATTGACCCAATATGACCGTACTCCAGGCCGGGCTGTGATCAATTATTGGGGTTTGGATGACAAGAGTATTTTACTGGTTGCTGATTCTCGCGGCGGTAATATTCTCAGTTTTAGTGTTGGTGACGCTGTTTATGAACTTTTACCCCGGACTTTCTGGATAGAATTGCAAACCCGCTTTGGAAATTTATACTTTGTACGCGAACAAGGCGAAGACCAAGCGATTCTGCAAGCCTTAGAATCTGTCAAAGGCTGTTTAATGAAGGGTGGTTGTAATGTAGTTCCTGGACTTCCACGGGAGCAATGGATTCTTACCTTAATTACTTCAGTCGTGGGAGGGGTAATTTGTGGATTTGCAGCTCAACCCCGCAATGAAAAACAAGTTTTTGCTTGGCAATGGGCTTTAATTTTCTCTCCTTTGTGGGGAATTTTGTTTATTGCCTTTGGTATTGGGCCAGTAGTAACGCGTACTAGTGACTGGTTGCCTTTAGTTCGGAACATTGCCGGGTTTCTCATTGGCGTTTTAGTTGCGTATCTGTCTCCTATTTTCAGTCGGCCTTCTTCTAGTGCCGAGTCTTAAAACAGTAAACAGTTATCAATTTCACTGATAACTGTTCACTGTTGACTGATAAGCTGAAAGCTGGTACGTCAGAGCAGAATGGCAATGGAATGGCATGTAACTGATGCTGAGAGTTTGGCAATCATTGATAGAGAAATTGGCGGTCATGTCTTTTCGCCAGCAGAGTATGAGATTGTCCGGCGAGTGATATACGCCACAGCTGACTTTGAGTATAAGTCTTTAATTCGTTTTTCTGACCATGCTTTACAGGCTGGTGCTGCTGCATTAGCAGCACGTACCACGATTGTGGTTGATGTGCCGATGGTACAAGTAGGTATTGCTGATGACATTCAGAATACTTTTGCTAATCCGGTGTATTGCAGCATGGAAGCTTTAACACGTCCCCAAAAAGAAAAAACTCGCGCTGCATGGGGAATAGAAACTTTAGCTAAGCGTTATCCAGAAGGCATTTTTCTCATTGGTCAAGCACAAACAGCACTGATAGCATTGGTTGATTTAATTGAAGCTGAGGAAATTCGACCTGCATTGATTATTGCTACTCCAGCAGGATTTGTAGATATGGATGTAGCTAAAGGTCGTTTACAAGACTCCCTGGTTCCTCACATCACAATTAACAGTCGTAAAGGTAATGCAGCTGTAGCAGCTGCGATCGCCAATGGATTGGTAGACTTAGCTTGGCAAGCCTATGGCCAAGATGGTAATCACAAAAGGTAAGAAATGGGGAACTCAAGGCCGCTCCCGGAGGGAATTGTCATTGATTATTCTCCGCGTCCCCGCGTCCCCTCGTCCCCGCGTCTCCCTCATCTCCCTCATCTCCCTCATTCCTCCACCCTACGGCGACGCCGGCGTGGCCTTTCCTGTTGGTCTTCACGCAGGCGACGGCCGACTTCATTAAAGAAATCTCTTCTGATGTAAGGGTAATCGCTAACCCACAACTCGCGACTGGGAATATATACATCGCTAAAATCTTCAATACTGCTCAAATCTGAGCGATTTGACATCACCACCATTTCTGCAACTTGGCCGCGAGTAATGACTTTGTGATTAGGACGCAGGGGTGCATCAAACTCGATGCTAAATCCTGTGTCATCACCTAACTCTAGGTTAATCCGTTTTTCACGGTTTTCTACAATCACTAATTCGCCTTTGTTGTTGACGGTTTCTTGTTTACCAATCAACCTGTCTGTAATCCACCAATCCAATATTCGACCACGAAAAAAACCGCTGTATTTATAACGTCGGCATTTTATATTCCGCATACTTGCTTGAAAGGCTGGATACCACAGCCAAAAAAACGCAGCAAATACTCCCAGCACAAATACTATCGAACCAAACTCAAGTCCAAGCAAAATTTTTACAATTAGAATTACAACTACAGCAACCACAGAAATTAATAGTCGCTGCAAAAAATTGGAAAATTTCCCCCAATAGTAGTTGTATTGCAAACCAGTGGCAATTAAAGGAATAATTTGTTCAAATTTTTGGCGAGTCAGAGGGACTAACATAATTGCTGAGTGCTGAGTTGTGAGTTTGGAGGTTAAAGGATTTTTTCTAATCCATATACTAATGACTTTAGCTGTAAGACTTTGCGAATTGCTAGTAGTACTCCTGGCATGTAGCAAGCGCGATCGCTGGTATCATGTCGTAAAGTATAAATTTGCCCCGGTGCGCCAAAAATCACTTCTTGATGCGCTATCAGCCCCGGTAAGCGCACGCTATGAATTCTAATGCCTTCTTCTGCTATACTGCCTCTTGCTCCCGATAATTTCTCGGTTTCTTCAACTTGGGGCGGGTTAAAAGTTTTACCCATTCCTGCGAGTAATTGCGCGGTTTGAATCGCTGTGCCGCTGGGAGCATCAGCTTTTTGGTTATGATGCAGTTCAATAATTTCTACATGATCAAAATATTGCGAAGCTGTGACTGCGGCTTGTTGTAACAGCACCATTCCTATAGAGAAGTTAGGAATAATTAAGCAACCAGTACTGGCTTTTTCGGCGAAGTTTGCTAGGTCTTGAATTTGTTCTGGACTTAACCCTGTGGTTCCGACTACAGGACGAATACCGTAGGCGATCGCACTGCGAACATTGTCATAAACTGAATCAGGATGGGTGAAATCTACCATCACACCTGGAGGAAGTTGTCTTTCGCCAGCCACATACCCTAGCATTGGTTCTAATTGATTGGTAATAGGCACTTCCAAAGGTTCACTTAAACCTGCTAGTTCTCCTGCATCTTGATCTTGATGTTCGGCACTACGGTCAATTGCACCCATCAGATTCAAGTCTGGTGCTTGCGCTATTGCTTTCACCACTTCACGTCCCATCTTACCAGCAGCACCGTTCACAATCACAGGGATAGGAGCTTGATTCGTCATAATTTGAGAAATGCTTTTTGAGTCAACAAAGGAATTGTAGGAGACTTTGACAATGTAAATTACGTTTGTGGTTCAATTTTAGCTGCTCTTAATTGTGCAGCTAATTTTTTGGACTTGATATTTATGCCTAGTTGAGCAAGGGTCTAATATGTAGAATCCAAATCACTTTCACTGCATGAAAGCATGACTGGCTGTTGATACAAAGGCACAGTGAATGTAACTGTTGAGCCAAGTCCTTCACCAAGACTGTAAAAGTGTACTTCACCACCCATTGCTTCCACTAGCTTTTGGGATATTGCCAGTCCCAAACCTGTGCCACCATACTGGCGAGTGCGGGAACCATCCACTTGAGAGAATAGTTGAAATAGTTTATCTTGTTTATCCAGTGAGACGCCGATACCAGTGTCTGCTACGCGGACTTTGACCATACCTGGAAATTGCTGGTCTTGGAATTTTCCTTTCTTGAGAACTAAATCGGCGCTGATTGTCACACCGCCTTCATGGGTGAATTTAATCGCGTTATTCACCAAGTTGAGCATAACTTGTAGTAATCGTTGGTAATTGCCTTGAACGACAATTTCATCAGAGATATGCGGCATTTGCATCTGGAAGCTGAGACTCCGCATCTCTGCTTGAGGGCGCATGAAATTTTCTACATCACTAAATAATTCATCAAGCTTCACTGGAGCGCAATCTAGATCCATTTTGCCTGCTTCGATTTTGGCAATATCTAGAATATCGTTAATGATATTTAATAAGTGTATCGATAAATGGTGTGCTTCTACCAAAAATTGATTTTGTTCTTCTGGATCATCTGCCATACCCTCTAAAATCAGCTTTAAAAACCCAATCATGCCGTTGAGGGGAGTACGAATTTCGTGGGATACGTTGGCGAGAAACTCACTTTTGAGTCGGGAGGCTTCTTCAGCTTTTTGACGTGCTGCTTCTAATTCTTTATATAAAGTAGCATGAGCGATCGCCGTCCCTATTTGGTCTGCTATTTCTCTTGCTAGTTCGAGTTCTAATTCTGTTAACAGCTGGCAATCATCGCGCAGACTTAAAGCAACTAATCCATTTGCTTGATCTTGATAGCAAGTTGCAACTAGCAAAATTTTCTGCTGCAAAGACTTAATGCACTCAGGTACATCAATTACAATTGGTTCTAAAGTTGCTAATGCTTGAGCAAATGCAGGCTCAGAAGCTACATCTATTTCTAAGCCCTGCATTGATTTTAATCTAGGCTGGTGATACTCTGCAATCACCTTTAATTTTGAACTACAAGGTTGATAAGGAAAGATAATACAGCGTTCTAACCGCAGTATTTTACCTAAACTGTCAACTGTTTGCTGCCAAATAATATCTAAATCTAATGTCCTGCGAATATTGCGGGTAATGCGATTTACTAGTTTTTGGTGTTGACGCGAACGTAATGCCAGATCTAATTGTGTGGGCGTTTTGATTGCATTTTTAGCTTCTGGTTTATGAATTTGAGCTTGTAGCAACCGCCCCATTACCAAAACCGTAGTGGCAACGGTTCCCAATCGCGGCATAATTGGGCTAATCACTAATTCCAACTCAAACAACTGTTGGTGGTAGCGAAACCAACACTGCAACCTTTCTGGTACCAAGCTTGTCAAAATTCGCTGTAGCCTTTCCAAATAGGCTGCCTTATCCACGGGAACAAAAGTTTCATCCTCGTTGATGTCGTTTACTATTTTCTCGGTGTGCAATCCCAGGAGTTTGCTTTGCTGCCAGTAAAACGTCAGATAGCGCCCTGCACCATCTTGGGTATACACCAACTCAGCCCCTAGAGTTGCTAATGAGCCGTCAGTATTACTGGTAATAGAATCCAGATTTTGGGAAAATATGTGTGGCAATTGGGTACTGGCAGTAATAGTCATTTATCGAGTCGGATAGACAGATAATATCCACCGTGATTTTACTAAAGCTGCTTAAATTTTGGCATGAATTTTTACAGCTTTTGTATTTTTACTATGAGTATTTTTTGGATGCTTTGAAATCCAAATCAGAAATCTTAACTTATGTTTAGTTGACAGTTGATTAATGCATTAGTCGTTCCATTCACCCCTTGGAGGAATTGGGGTACGTACAGGAGTGCGCGTTAGTTCATCATCTCTTGATGTTTCACCACGTAACCACTGCCGAATCGCCACCTCAATTACTTTGCTGGGATCGTTAGTTAGATGCTGAATTTGCTCTAGTAACTCAGAGTCTAGACGAACAGCAATTTCTACCTTATCGGCTCTTCTGTTTTCCCCTTCGGTAACTTTTTCTTGCATATTCATGGGTTTATATACTCTAGATTTGTTTTGTCCAAAGCATTGTAAAGCAGTTATATCCAAGATTGGGGTTAGTTCACTGAAAATTATTAAAAGTACAGTTACATAGTTCCCTGAAATAGTACAAAAGTAACAGCTTGAAATTTCCAGTGGTAGCTATCATACAACTGACTAGACAATAACTCTAGAGTTTTGTCGATAGAACAGTAGTTCCGAGTAATTACGGATTGCAATTGCCCGTGATCCCTACATGTACTTATTTATATTTATTGTACGCTCCTAGCTGATGAATACTAGCAGCCATAAATAGAGTTTCATAATATTCTTAAGAGTCTACCGATTCTGGTTTAAAGATAAAGAAAAGGTAAAGTCTTGAGTGGGGAGTGGGGAGTGGGGAGTGGGGAGTGGGGGAGGCCGCTTTCAAGGGTAGGTTTTTCATATTCAGTCTGAAAAAGCCTATTTTTCCGTTCCGAAATCTTTCTCCGCGTCCCCGCGTCTCCGCGTCCCCACGTCTCCGCGTCCCCGCGTCTCCCTGCGCTATCGTAACAAAGACTGCCAAGACGGGGATTGGTCTTACCAATTCCCCATTCCCCACAAATGAGAGCTTCTTAGCAAAGAAAGCATTAAAATACATGAAGTAAATTGCTTTTTTAACCTTGGTTGCTGCTAAAGCAAAAGTAGTATATGACTGACGTTCCCGCAGTTCGCATTCGCAATTTTTGTATTATAGCTCACATTGACCACGGGAAATCTACCCTCGCCGATCGCTTGCTGCAAGCCACTGGCACTGTTGATGAGCGGCAGATGAAGGAACAGTTTCTCGACAATATGGATTTGGAACGGGAGCGCGGCATTACAATCAAGCTGCAAGCTGCCCGGATGGACTATAAAGCAAAAGATGGTCAACAGTATGTATTGAATTTAATTGATACTCCTGGACACGTAGATTTTTCTTATGAGGTGTCGCGCAGTCTCGCAGCTTGCGAAGGAGCGCTGTTAGTAGTAGATGCATCTCAAGGTGTAGAGGCGCAAACTCTGGCGAATGTCTATTTAGCGCTCGAACATAACCTGGAAATTATTCCGGTTTTGAATAAAATCGATTTGCCAGGAGCAGAACCAGACCGAGTAATTAGCGAAATTGAAGAAATTATTGGTCTTGATTGTAGCGGTGCAATTCTCGCCTCTGCTAAAGAAGGAATTGGGATTGATGACATTTTAGAAGCAATTGTTGAGCGCATCCCACCAGCACCAAATACCGTAAATGAACGCTTACGGGCGTTAATTTTTGATAGTTATTACGATAGCTATCGAGGAGTAATTGTATACTTCCGGGTCATGGATGGTACTGTCAAAAAAGGCGATCGCGTTCATTTGATGGCATCCGGTAAAGAATACGAAATTGACGAGTTGGGTGTACTTTCTCCCACCCAAAAGCAAGTGGAAAATTTACACGCCGGGGAAGTAGGCTATTTGGCAGCGGCTATCAAAGCTGTTGCTGATGCACGGGTAGGAGATACCATTACCCTCGCCAGTGCCAAAGCGGTAGCACCCTTACCTGGTTACACTGAAGCCAACCCCATGGTTTTCTGTGGGATGTTCCCCATTGATGCTGATCAATTTGAAGACTTACGGGAAGCCTTGGAAAAGCTGAGACTCAATGATGCTGCACTGCATTATGAACCTGAAACTTCTAGTGCTATGGGGTTTGGCTTCCGTTGTGGGTTCTTGGGCTTGTTACACATGGAAATTGTGCAAGAACGTTTGGAAAGGGAGTATAATTTAGACTTAATCATTACAGCGCCATCGGTAGTTTACCGGGTAACAACTATCAAGGGTGAAGAACTGTATATTGACAATCCCAGCCACTTACCTGCGCCTAACGATCGCGAAAAAATTGAAGAACCTTACGTCAAAGTAGAAATGATTACGCCGGAGATTTATGTCGGCACTTTGATGGAGTTATCGCAAAATCGACGAGGTATATTCAAAGACATGAAATACCTCACTCAAGGACGTACTACACTTACTTACGAACTACCATTAGCAGAAGTTGTTACCGACTTTTTTGACCAGATGAAATCGCGATCGCGCGGTTACGCTAGTATGGAATATCACTTGATTGGCTACCGTGAAAATCCCCTGGTGAAGCTGGATATTATGATCAACGGCGATCCTGTAGATTCCTTGGCGATGATTGTTCACCGAGATAAAGCCTACAACGTTGGGCGGTCAATGGCGGAGAAACTCAAAGAATTGATTCCGCGTCACCAATTTAAAGTCCCAATTCAGGCCTCCATTGGCAGCAAAGTTATCGCCAGCGAACACATCCCCGCTTTACGCAAAGACGTACTAGCTAAGTGTTATGGTGGTGATATTAGCCGTAAGAAGAAACTCTTGCAAAAGCAAGCCAAAGGTAAAAAACGCATGAAAGCCGTAGGTACAGTAGATGTACCTCAAGAGGCGTTTATGGCCGTACTGCGTTTGGAACAAAGTTAACTAGTTCCGTGGGTTTAAGTCCCCCAGTTCCATAATCAGCAAGTTTTGTATTGGGGTTAAATCCTCATTACAAAACTGAATTACGCGCTTCGCAGCGGTAGCGAGTCCTCGAGCGTCGGTACGAGCGTCAGCGGTAGCGACACAAGAGCGTCGCGTGATTACGAATTACGCGCTTCGCAGCGGTAGCGAGTCCTCGAGCGTCATTACGAATTACGAATTATTTTAATGCACCTGAGAAAACTACAAAAATCAGGCGATCGCAATCACAATATATCAAAAGGGGGTGACATACATCGCTCCTTTTTGGCTTTTATAGGTTATCGTCGAAGGTTTGTGGGGAGATTTGCTGATTTTTCCTTTGTGAATAAATTTTTATAAATTCTCAAAAAACTGTCAAAAAATTTAAAAATTTTAGTAAATATACTCACCGCAATTGTCACACTTGTATTTTTAGATAAGTGTAGTTTTTTAGATATTTGTAAAGTGTTGGGGAGTCTAGTAAATGAAGATACTGGTATTGAGTTGGGAATTTCCGCCAAGGATAGTTGGAGGAATTGCACGGCATGTAGCAGAGTTGTATCCTGAAATAGTCAAGTTAAGACATGAAGTTCACTTGATTACAGCAGAGTTTGGTCAAGCATCGCTGTATGAGGTAGTTGAGGGAGTACATGTGCATCGAGTGCCAGTGTCTCATAGCAACGACTTTTTCCACTGGGTAGTCAATCTGAATCAGAGCATGGGACATCACGGTGGTAAGCTGATTTTGGAAGAAGGCCCCTTTGATTTAATCCATGCTCACGATTGGTTAGTAGGAGATGCTGCGATCGCTCTCAAGCATACTTTCAAAATACCTCTAATTGCCACAATCCACGCCACCGAATATGGACGCTACAACGGAATTCATACGGAGACTCAGCGCTATATCAATAGCAAAGAAAACCTGCTAGCTTTCGATGCTTGGCGAATTATAGTTTGTAGCGATTATATGCGGCGGGAAGTAGAACGAGCGCTACAGAGTCCTTGGGATAAAATCGATGTAATTTATAACGGTATTCGACCAGAAAAGAAACAACACCACGAAGATTTTCATGCTCTGGATTTTCGCCGCCAATTTGCCGAAGACAATGAGAAGATTGTTTACTATCTCGGTCGCATGTCCTACGAAAAGGGAGTACCTTTATTACTGAATGCTGCTCCTAAAGTACTTTGGCAGATGGCAGGTCAAGTCAAGTTTATCATTGTTGGTGGTGGTAATACCGACCATCTCAAGCGCCAAGCTTGGGATTTAGGAATTTGGCATAAATGCTATTTTACGGGCTTTCTTTCAGATGAATATTTAGATAAATTTCAAACTATCGCTGACTGTGCAGTATTTCCCAGTCTCTACGAACCTTTCGGCATTGTAGCTCTAGAAAGCTTCGCCTCTCGCGTTCCGGTCGTGGTTTCTGATACAGGCGGCTTTCCCGAAGTCGTGCAACATACCAAGACAGGGATAGTCACTTGGGTAAACAATGCCGACTCTTTAGCCTGGGGAATTTTGGAAGTTTTGAAAAATCCAGGTTATCGACAATGGTTGATTGATAATGCTTATGAGGATTTAGAATGGCGTTTCAACTGGTCTAAACTGGCCAAGCAAACAGAGGATGTATACCAGCAAGTAGTGCAAGAGCGATCGCAAGTTACTTGGTAGCATGTAGAGACGCGCTTTTGCAGCGTCTCTAGAGGTGTTACTTGCAATTAATAGTAAAGAAACGTAAATTTATACTAATACTTAGATAAATTCTTAAACAAGCTTTGATACATCTATATAGGAGAACTGCTTGTTTCAATCTCTTGGCGTTCTAACCTGCGGGAAGCCGCTTTGCGTCTAAGGCGGTTCGATAAATACCCTTACGCACCAGCAAAAAAGCTAATAAATCAAGGACAACTTTATGAAACTACTACCATTGAACAAACTGGGTGCTAGAGAAACCAATGGTATTGTTGATTTTGGAGTATTTCTTCCTTGGATATCTAAAAAAGATGGAAATCGGCTATGGGTTAAGGTCATCCACGAAAAAGACCAATTCCTACAAGACGTTCAAACCTTAGATTTTGAATTACAGCATTCTACAGACTCAGAGTATGGTGATTATTGGTCAACGCAAGTAAATATCAATACTCAACCCAAGCCTAATGCTAAATCTGCGTGGGGAGAACCAGGCAGATATGTTTATCGCTATTTTTTACAAAACCCTAATCAGGGAGATATCGATTGGATAATTGACCCTTTTGCTAGAGAATTCGGTGTAGGTCAATTATCTGCCTTTACGCTGGGTTATCAACAATACGAATGGAGTGAACAGGAAAAAAACTGGAAAACTCCCAACTTAAAAGATATTGTATTGTACGAATTGATGGTAAGTGAATTCGGTAATGATATCGATGGCACAATCGATAAACTCGGTTATCTGGCAGATTTAGGAGTTAACTGTCTGGAAATTATGCCCCTTTCTAATGTAGGTTTAACAGTAGATTGGGGCTTTTTACCGATTGGCTATTTTGGTGTAGATGAGCGATTTGGTAAAAGAAGAGATTTACAAAGGTTGATTGATACTGCACATCAAAATAATATTGCTGTAATTGTCGATGCGGTTTATGGTCACACTAGCGATAGTTTCACTTACTCTTATCTTTATAGAAAATTAGGGTATCGTGAAAATCCGTTTATGGGTTCATTTGCTAAGGATTATTTTGGCGAAAGTACAGATTATAATCGCAAATTTACTCAAGATTTTTTCTACACAGTTAATTATCACTGGTTAGAGGTTTATCATGTAGACGGTTTTCGTTATGACTGTGTGCCTAACTATTGGGATGGGGCCACAGGAGTTGGTTATGCTAGCCTAGTGTTTAATACATACAAAACGGTCAAAGAAAAACAACAAGCTGGTGATTATTGGCAGAGATTTTTTAATAACGACACTAACAATTTGATTCAGTGTGCTGAACAATTGGAAGGGCCAAAGGAGATTCTTGCACAAACTTATACTAACTCTACTTGGCAAAATGAAACTTTGGGTGCAGCTAAAAGTGTAGCTGCGGGAAATCGCGGTGATTTAGCTAATCTTGGCTATAGATTTGGTTTAGATGGTTATCCCATAGAGGTAACACAAAATGGGGATAAAATTGCCAAGACAGCATTGCAATATATCGAAAATCATGACCATTCTCGATTTGTATGTAACTTTGGCAGGATTGCCCGCGATAATGATTTACTACAAGAAGGTAATCGCAATCTGTGGTACAAAGTCCAACCTTACTTAATTGGGATGTTTGCAGCTAAAGGGATTCCGATGCTGTGGCAAGGTCAAGAATTTGGTGAGAATTATTATCTGCCGGAGCAAGGTTTTGGTAGAGTGATGTTACTACGGCCTGTACGCTGGGATTATTTTTATGACCCCATCGGGAAAAGTGTCATTTCTCTGATCAGAAAACTGATACAATTACGTCGCCAGCGATCGCAATTTACTGAAGGTGAGCATTTCTTTTATGAAAATTATGAGCGCTATCAGTCGAAAAATGTTCTGATGTTCTCTCGTAAGTATGCTAACAAGTTTAGCTTGATTGCGCTGAATTTTGGTGATAGCAATCAAAGTGTACCGTTTTGGTTCCCCATTGCTGGTGATTATTTGGAGGAACTTCATGGACAAAATAATTTAATTGGTGTTCCTCAGTTGTCTGAGTATTGGGTAAGTATTCCAAGTAATTATGGCAGGATTTGGACGGTGACTATTGGTACGTGATTTTGGCTTTGTTGAATGTGGGGTTCTAGATTTTTTAACCCTAACCATTCATCAACCCATCTTTCAGGCTGTGTAGGATTTTGAATATATTGAATTCTTTTTCTGTTGTCCACTTGCGATTATTGGGATTTCTGTATTCTGCACCCAATTCAGGTCAGGCGATCGCATCCGTACCTGTTAAACTATAACTCTCGCCTATCCAGTTGATACCAGTCCAATTACGAGAAAGTTTGCGCGTTTCTAAATCTGCAATTGTAACCAAACTTAAAAAAACGTAACTATACTTAATAGTACCCCAACTTATGTAATTTAGATTAACTATTGAGGAGAAATTCTCTCAGAATGAGTAGAATGACAAATACAACATCTGACGACAGCGCAACTAATTTATGGATTAGCTACCCTAGAACTATACATCTTTATTCAGCCGTAATTTTTTAATTTGCCTTTGAGGCAAACTAAACCAAGACCAAGTCAAGTCCTTAACTAAACAACAAAGAGCTCCCACTAATCATAATGCCTGTGATTGAGAAAAAAAGAACTCGCGATCTGCCCCAAATTAACGAAAGAATACGCTTCCCCAAGATTCGGGTCATTGATACTGATGGTGCCCAATTGGGGATTCTGTCTCCCCATGAAGCCCTACAGCTAGCAGAAGAGAAAGAACTAGATTTAGTGCTACTCAGTGATAAGGCAGACCCGCCAGTTTGCCGGATTATGGACTATGGGAAATACAAGTTTGAACAGGAGAAAAAGGCACGAGAAGCCCGTAAAAAGCAGCATACTGCTGATGTTAAAGAAGTGAAGATGCGTTACAAGATAGAAGAACATGACTACAATGTACGTGTTAAACAAGCAGAGCGCTTTTTAAAAGATGGTGATAAAGTCAAAGCTACTGTTATGTTCCGTGGTCGAGAAATTCAACACAGCGATTTAGCCGAAGATTTACTCAAACGAATGGCAACAGATTTGGAGCCATTTGGTGAGGTTCAGCAAGCGCCTAAAAAAGAAGGGCGAAACATGATGATGCTGATATCGCCCAAGAAGTAATTCTTCAAACTTTCTAACTACCAAGTATAATCAAATACCAAAAATTTCAAATCGACTCTTGAGTCATTGAAATTCATGATCTAGCTGATAGTCCTAAGAGCTGAGTGGGAAATATAGTACTCAGTTGCTTAGGACTTTTGCTTTTTGGGGAATGAGCAAGAGGACACGGGGACACGGAGAAAATTCTCCCTCATCTCCCCCACCCTTTCAAGGGTAGGTTTTTCATATTCAGTCTGAAAAAACCTATTTTTTCGTTCCGAAATCTTTCTCCGCGTCCCCGCGTCCCCGCGTCAACCAAAACGCGAAATCTAAAAAACCTACCCATAAGACCACCTCCCCACACTCCTACACCCTCATCCCCCACACCCGAATGGAACTGAAAAATCACTGGTTTAATCCAAATAAAGGTGTTTTACCACGGCTGCTACAGTGGGTGAATCTCCGACCGGAGGAAAGTGAACGAACTTGGATGATGTTCGCTTTTTATACTACCGTGTGTGTAGGATTACGATGGGCTGAGGATTGTACGGTAGCACTGTTTTTGGATGAATATGGAACTAGTCTACTACCTTGGATGTATATTGCTAGCGCCTGTATAAGTGCAGGGCTAGTTTTTTTATACTCTTGGCTGCAAAAGATTTTTCCTTTGCGTCAGGTGATTGTGGCGATCGCACCTTGCATGGTGATGCCACTAATTTTACTAGTTTTGCTACACCAGGGGAGCCACGTATCATATTTGGCGGTTGTTTCCGTATTTCTCCTGCGGCTGTGGGTGGATGCACTCTATGTAGTCAATGATCTCAACACCTCGATTGTTGCTAACCAACTATTTAATATCCGAGAAATTAAACGCACTTACCCACTCGTTAGTAGTGGGTTACTAGTAGCAGATGTCGTCAGTGGTTTTAGTTTGCCTTGGTTGGTGCAATTCGCCAAGTTAAATAAGGTGATTCTTATTGCTTGTGTGGTGATTCTTGTAGGCACAGGGATTTTATTCTTGATCACTTATCACCATCGGGCAGCTTTTCCGCAAACTCCCCAAAAACTAATTTCACAAGAACAAGTCTCGCAACACCGCATCCTTAAAAGCCCACTCAAACGCTATGCTTGGCAGTTATTCGCTTTTGTGGGTTTGTTGCAAGTCATTGGTTTATTAATAGATTTTCAGTATCTGCGCGAACTGCAATCAAATTTGGGCGATCGCGATCTGGCCAGTTTTTTGGGTCTATTCGGTGGCATCGTCGGACTATGTGAGTTAATAACGCAGTGGTTTGTTTCCAGTCGTCTAATTGAACGCCTGGGGGTATTCTTCACTGCGATGCTTCTACCAATCACCGTCAGCTTTTTATTACCAACTGCGATCGCTTTACTCAATATATTCCCCATCACCCAATCACAAAGCTTTTTCTTGGGTTTGACAACTCTCAAATTCTGCGATGAATTACTCCGCTACACCTTTGTCATGAGTAGTGGCCCATTGCTGTACCAACCCATCCCAGAGGGAATTCGTAGCCGAATGCAGACATTATCTGGAGGCACTGCGGAAGCGATCGCTACTGGTTTCGCGGGATTGGTAATTTTTGTGACATTGTTGTTCTGTGGACAATTTGTACCCACACCACTGCACAAGTGGGTATTGGTGGGAGAAACAGTAATCGTGGCTGCTACTTGTTTAAAAGTAGTTTGGGAATTGCGATCGCGTTATGTTGACTTATTAGTCTTAAGTGCAGCCAGGGGAAACTTAAGCGCCACCAATGTCGGTTTAAGATTCTTCAAGCAAGGAGTAGTCAAAGCTTTAACCGAAAAGGGCACTGAAGCCGATAAACGTTCTTGCATTGAACTTTTAGCCCAAATTGACCCCAAAAGCGCAGCGGAAGTTTTAGCACCTTTATTGGTCAAGTTTCCACCAGATTTACAACGCCAAAGTTTAGAAGTCATGCTGATGGGAGGTGTCAATCCTACTTATTTGCCTGCTGTCCGCCCTTTATTGGAAAAGCCGCAACTTACTACCCCCGAAGTTTTCGCCTTGGCACTACGTTACGTTTGGCTAGCTGAACCAAATCCCAACTTAGGCTTACTAGAAGAATTCCTTAACCCCCGGCAGCATTCCCTCATCCGGGCTACTGCCGCCGCTTTAGTTTTGCGCCAGGGAACGCCAATTCAAAAGGTGGAAGCTACCAAAACCATGCGCCGGATGTTAACTCACAAACAAGAACGCGAACGGGTGAATGGAGTGAGGGCATTAACAGAAGCAGTTTATTTACAAGCATTGCGAATTCACATCCCCAATCTCTTACAAGATGAATCTTTACGCGTGCGCTGTGCTGTCTTAGAAATGATTGCAGCAACTCATTTAGAAGAGTATTATTCGGCATTGATTGCCGCACTTTACTACAAATCGACTCGCTCTACAGCAATGTTAGCTCTGGTGCGATTGGAAAATGAAGCCTTAGAAATGTTGTTGCGGGTGGCGATCAATATTTACAAACCCGAAGTTGTGCGGATGTATGCTTGGCGTACCATTGCTCAAATCAGTACAATCCAAGCAATGGAAGCTTTATGGCAACATTTAGAAACTTCTTGGGGTACTACTAGAGATCATATCCTCCGCAGCTTATTAAAAATACACAAACAACCACAAACTACAGGTTTAGTAAATCGCTTCCATGAAAGTAGAGTAGAAACTTTAATAGCAGGAGAATTGAGATTTTTAGGAGAGATTTACGCCGCTTATTTAGATTTTACAACAATCGATATTTTAGAAAAATACCAATCACATGAAAGGATAATTATTGTGTGTGAATTGCTGCAAAACGCACTTTTGGAAGTAGAGTTTGATGTCAAAGAACGCTTAATATTACTACTTAAGTTGTTGTATTCTCCAGAAAAGATGCAAGCAGCAGCATTTAATCTGAGGTCGCAATCTGGGGTCAACGTCGCGCGGGGGCTAGAGATTTTAGAGCATACAGTCAATTTGTCTGTAAAATCTTTGTTGCTGAATATTTTAGATAAGCGATCGCCCCAAGAAAAACTGCAATATCTTGTAGACGCTAAGACTTTACAATATGAAAATATGTTAGTTGGCGATCGCCTACATAAATTGCTCTCACTGGGGCATTTACTTTCTGATTGGTGCTTAGCTTGCTGTTTTCATTTTGCTCAAGTGGCACGCATCCGCCTGACAAGTTCTGAGATCTTAGCAACATTGCGTCATCCCACTGGCTTTGTGAGAGAAGCCGCGATCGCATATTTACATAGGGCTTCTCAACGCGTTCTGCTGCAAATCTTACCCCAGTTGCAAAAAGATTCACATCCTCTGGTAGTCGCTCAAGTTAAAGAGTTACTCGACAAATACCAATTCCAAAATTATCTCTAATGTGAGTCTTATAGAGGATATTATGAGAGGTTGCTTAGTTAACGAGTTCCGTGGGTTTAAGTCCCCCGGTTCTATAACCTGTAAGTTTTGTGTTGGGGTTCAATCCCCATTACAAAACTTAATTACGCGCTTCGCAGCGGTAGCGAGTCCGCGAGCGTCATTACGAATTACGAATTATTTAATGTGTTGAACCAAGTTTCTAAATCTGCTTGAACCTGAAAATCTAACAAAGCTTCACCAAGATTTTCTAATTGTTCAATAGAGAGAGTTTGAATCTGTTCTAGCAGCGGTTGAGGTAATTCTCCCAAACGACGAGTCAGTTGACGCAGAATAAGCGCCCTTTCTCGTTGTTCTCCTTGTTGCCGTCCTCGTTGCTCTCCTCGTTGCTCTCCTCTTTGCTCTCCTCGTTGCTCTCCTTCTTTGAGGATTTCTTGATAAATCACTGATTCGCGCATCATACCCTCCCGAAATAATTGTCGAATCAAGTCCTTTTTGTATTTTAACCCCGCTAAGATTTGAGTGTAAGCGGAGATTTCTGGTCGTTGTTCTGACTTTACTTGATTGACTCGTTCCACAACTCGTTGCAACAAGACTTGGGGTTGCTTGGTTGCTGCTAGTGGTGCTAGGGGTAACAACGCCGGCTCATTGAGAAATAGTTCCGGATTTTCCTCCCACATGCAAATCACACGATATTCGTGACGGGTGGTTTCGATGTTGAAGGCGGTTTCAATTACTGTTCCTGGTGCGGGGGGAAGCAATAAGACAACAACTTGTGTAATTGGTAGACGATACAATCGGTACAACCTCACCCAATAATCGAGCATCCGCAAGGGTAGTGGTGGTGTCGATTCGAGTTGGGTCTGAAATTCCAAATGCAGAATACGTCCTTGTAGTTGTAGAAATGTGACGTAATCGGCACGTATCGGCTCAATACTCAATTCGGTTTTCAGGACTGTGACAGCAGTTTGCTGAGTCCCTAACACCCAACTGGCAAAGGTAGAGGGATGTTTTTCTGAAAGTAGCTTACACAAATTGTCGAAGGACATTGATGATGAACGAGAATTTCACAGGGTATTGTGATTATCTCGTAGATCGTGGTCAGGGGTGCGAATAGTAGCGGCTCAAGTTAGAGAGTTACTCGACAAATACCAATTCAAAAATTATAGTGTCCCCGCGTCTTTCTAGCGGTTTGAACTATGCAAATTAAAAGCGCAACAGCTTAACTATATTAAGCTATACATTCAATAATACGATCGCCCACCCGCAGCGCATTAGCAATAATCGTCAAAGTAGGGTTAACAGCAGCACTAGAGCGGAAGAAACTACCATCTACGACATACAAATTATCAATGTCATGAGTGCGGCAATTAATATCTAAAACTGAAGTTTGAGGATCTTCACCAAAGCGACAAGTTCCACATTGATGCGCTACACCTTGCAGTGGTATTTTTTTGCGGAAATAAAAGGAGGCGGGAATAATTCGTTCACCGCAACCAATCTTTTTTAACACTTGCGTCCAACGATTGAGGAGACGATTGTAGGCTTCGGTATTGTTCTCGGTGTAATGCAACTGGATAGAATTATCCTGGAGTGTAACACGGTTATTGGGATCGGGTAAATCTTCAGCAGTTAGCCACCAGTCTACCGAACGAGTTGCGATCGCTTCAAATGTATGTCTCTCTCTAAACGATACTCCTAAAACAGATGGAGATTCTTGAGCAATCATATCTGCATTGACTTTCCCCAATAACTGCACATGACCCATCGGGTAATCGAAATCTTCATCACCCCAGTAAAAATCGTTGATTGCCAAGGTTTTTTGAAATGCAGTGGGATTAGATTTCAAGCTGACTCCAATGATAGCTCCATTCTGATGCTTCATAAAGTTCCGTCCTACCTGATCAGAACTATTTGCCAACCCATTGGGATGTTGCTCATTAGCAGAACGTAACAACAAAGCTGCTGAATTAATCGCTCCACAAGCAACGACTACAATATCACTAGAGAAAAAATGAATTTCCCCATTAATTTTTACCTCCACGGCATTCACTTCCCGCCCAGAAGAACTTGTGTGCAACCGTTTTACCTGAGCTTCAGTAATGAGAGTGACGTTATCATACTGCTCTGCTGGACGTACACAATTCACATCTGCGTCTGCTTTAGCATCCACTAAACAAGGAAACCCATCGCAAGTATTGCAACGAATACAAGCACTCAAACGCCGATTCACCTCATTTAGTTTAATTGCCAGTGGCAGATAAAATGGATGATAACCTTCACCTTTTAAAGAGTCATGAATCTCTTGGATACGCGGTTCGTGACGAATAGCAGGAAAAAAATACTCCTGCGTTGCAGTTGGTTCAGTCGGGTCTAAACCCCGCTTGCCATGCACCTCATATAGCTTTTCAGCCTCAGTGTAGTAGGGTTCAAAATCGTGGTATTTTAGCGGCCACTCCGGTGAAATACCACCTTTGTGAATTACTTGATTAAAGTCTTGTTCGCGCCAACGAAAGAGCGCACCACCATATACCTTAGTATTACCACCAACAAAATAGCCTGTACCCGGATGAATAGCATGTCCTTTTTGGTCATACCAAACTTCGTCGGTGTGATAACGGTCTTTCTGAACCACCTCAACCGTATCCCAGTTGGCTTTCTCACGAGGTAAAAAAGAACCACGTTCCAAAATCAGAATTTTCTTACCAGTAGGAGCCAGACGATAAGCAAGTGTAGCACCACCTGCACCAGTGCCAATGATAATCACATCGTAGTGTGAAGTGGTCATAAGTTTTCTCCAAAGTGAAGGGTAAATAAGGGACTTCTGAATAAATAGACTTCTTGCAAAAGTCCTAATTACAGTTTCTTTCTTTGCGTCCACCTGTGAGAGGGGGAGAAAGTCGTTTTGATTCGGTCAAATAAAACTCCGCTGTCAAGCAAACATGAGATTTTACATCTCGTCGCTAGAAGCAGTGAGAGTATAATCAGCAGCAGCTTTAGCACGACGACGGCTCATTTTCTGTTCATGAGCATCGTAAGCAATACATATCCAAATTAGAGTCATGAATAAAATGTTTTTGTTAAAGCTCTCCGCTGCATTAGGAACCAAACTACCAGCAGGTATAATTCCAAATGCCAGAATGATGCTAAACGTCATCAAAATTAGTAGTAGTCCTGTCCACCGCACCCAATAGTTGAGAGCAAATAATGCACCCAGCACAATTTCAGCTAGAGGTAACAACCAAGCATAAGGAAAGGCGATTAACCAAGGTAATGGCCCTACACCTTCCCATCCGGGCGGAATTCCAGGGCCAATAATTTGAAGTTTTTGAGTTAATACGGTTTGGTAGAAACCGTTGGCAACGCTGAAGTTGAGATAGTTAGCGATTCCAGAGAGGAAAAAGAAAACGCCTATAGTCACACGATTGATAACAACAGCTGTTCTGAGGTTGAGTAGGTATTTCATAGGTAGATCTGAAGATTGGGAATGGGGAAAAAGTAATGATCATGAAACTGCTGGGAAAGCCTTGAAAGCGTCCCCGCATCCTTCAACGAGGGGGTGCAAGCTGATTGAGCAAGGCTGGTATGCCTGTCCAACTCAGGTTTTGCTGAAACTGCGTCGGTTGGGCCGCTCGCCAGATGAGGGGAGTAGCTAAGATGATTCCGGCGGCAATGGCTGCAACCCCGGATAGCAATGGCGTCTGTCCTAACTGCATGTGAGAAAAAGGGCGATCGCGTTGGAATAATTCATCGCTCAGCCACTCGGTTGTAACTTTGCGGTTATGTGCAGAGTTGGGGAGTAGTTGTAAATATGTTGCTTCTCTGATGAAATGACCGGGTTGACCTTTAATCTGAACTTTATTGAATAGGTTGGCAACACCTTCGTTGAGTCCCAGTTTCATTAAAGTGCCGCGCATTTGGATTTCCATAGGAACCGTAGGTTTATCTTCCCTCGTCCGCTTGAGATTGTGAGCGATCGCTTTTCCTTGTTGATAGGCAACTTGGGCTGTCGGTGGTTGGGGATTATCGCTATCTATGGCACAGTCTCCAGCCGCAAAGACTTCGGGAAAATCAGGGAGCTGCAATGTTGGTGTTACTATTAATCGCCCGCGTTTGTCACGCCTTTGGGCTAAGATTGGTAACTCCATCAACAGAGGATTGGGGGCAGTGCCGGCAGTCCAAGCAATTGTACCAGCCTGTAAAAGTTGTGTTTGCCCGTTTTGTTGGTACTCCACACCGTCTGCCTGAATCTCGGTGACAGCTGCATCAAATAAGAAATCAACAGGAATCACCCGCCGTCTCAGCGCCCGTTCTGCTGTACAACGCAAATGGCTATTCACATCACCTTTAAGAATTGTCTGGCTACGGTTAACTAGAACAATCCGAATTTCATCAGCATCACCGCCCAATTCATCGTACCAAATAGGCAATAAGTCTGCTAATGTACACGCCAATTCAATGCCGGCAGGGCCTGCCCCAATAATGGCAACACTCAGTAGTAGCCGACGATGCTGAATATCTGGAGTTTGGATTGCCTGATGCAGTCTATGCCGCAAGTGTTTTCGCAGTGCGATCGCCTCCGCACCAGAGGTAAATGGCATTGCATATTCTGCTGCACCAGGAGTATCAAAGTAAGTAGTTTTACCGCCCAGTGTTAATACTAGGTTACTATAGTCAAAAATCTCACCAGAAGCTACAGTGACTCGATGTTGATTTAGATCAATTGATTGCACAGTGTCCTGTACAAAGATGACACTACTACCTGCTAAAAGTTCTTTGTAGCGCGGGTAAACTTGTTCGCTGTGCAATTCACCGCTGAGCAGTTCGTACAACAACGGCTTGAAACTAAAGCGATCGCGCTGCTCAATTAAAATAATCGGATACGAGTAATTTTGATGGCTTAAGTGCAGAGCTGTAAACAGTCCAGCGAAGCCACCACCCAGGATGACTGTGGGACGAGATGCTTGCTGCATAAGTGTATGAGTTCCTTTTGTGAACTGCTCTCAGTATCGCGGTAGGTAGTAACTCTTAAGTGATCAAAGAATAAAGCTTAGCTGAGAAATTATGTGGAATTTGCGACAAAGTTTTTATTGCTTTCTCAGCAAGATTTCATTTATTTGGGGACTAGGGATTGGGGATTCTGTATGATCCGCATTGTGTGGCCATCAGGATCTCTCACTAAAAAGCCCTTTTTAAATCCCAATGTTTGACCAGGAATTGTTACCACACCGGGAGAAACAAACGCAGATTTATTGATTCGTAACTGTTGAGCAACAGCTTCTGTATCCTTCACCACTAGTGTTGTTTGCCAATGCAGCAAATCGTTGGGACGCGCATCGGTTGGTAAAGGTCGTCCGTCTTGTGGTGTCAGGTATTCCAAAAATTCAATTCCAGGGCCAGCAGGAGAACGCAAACCGCTAATACGTAATCTAGCCCCTTGAACATTGTTGAGATGCTCCTGTTCTATACCGTAATTCATGCTTTCTCCCGCTAGTTTCAAACCTAGTAAATCACGGTAAAATTTCAAACTGGCGGCGGTGTTAGATACAACGATCGCTGTATGATCGATTCCTAAAAATAACTGATTGGTTGGTTTGTGCCATTTAGGATCGCCTTTGCCAGCTGGAAAATAGATAATCTCTAGGTTATGTCCATCTGGGTCTCTAAAATAGAAAGCGCGAATTCCGGCTGCGATTTTGTTGGAGTTGGGTATGCGTTGGGGTGCAGTGGAGACGTGTTGCACCTTAAATGAGCGCAAATGCTCATAGGCTTGATCGATATCGCTAACTGCGATCGCAATATGTTGAAACCAGCGATCGTGACTGCGTGAGTCTAATGGGATTGGTTTACCTTTGGGCGTGAGATACTCAGTTAACTCAATTGACTCACCTCCTAACTGCATTCGCACCACACGCAACCGCACCCCAAACAATCCTTGCAATTGTTCATACTCACTACCTAACACTTCCACATCTGATACTTTCTTAAAAGACAGCACCTGAGAGTAAAAATCAACGGCTTTATCCATATCAGAAACAGTCATACCAACAGATTCTACTGCAACAACAGCCGATTGAGTAGTTAATTGTTTAGATACTAGAGAATCAGCTAGATGAGTATAAGCTGGAACTTGAGATGCAATTACAATTGTGAGAAAAGCACAAGAAAATAGAACTATTCTTTTGATAGTTTTAGTTACTCGCAGATTCATATTCGTGTCTAGCTCAAGACTTAATAGTTTAGATCGCAGGGGGCGGGGGGAAAGAAGTTTTTACGATTTTTGCACAGATGGTGAAATCCAAAAAACAAAGCATCTCAGTTTTCAAACCCACATTTTGAAACGTCAATTCCCCATTTCCTATTCCCCATGCCCCATGCCCCATTCCCCATTCTGACGATACCCACAACGAAAAATACAACGTTTGTTGTTGTGGTGATGGAGTTTGGCACAGCGCACAGCCCTTTGACCTTTTAGCCTCACATACACTTCGGCTGCTAAAAGCATTCCTAAAAGTGGTGCAGTGAAATAAACCCAAATAGCTGTCCAATTTTGAGATGGAATTGCTGATGCAAGGGTGCGAGCTGGGTTCATACTCATGCCTGATAATGGTGCTTCTATTGTGATGTAAGTTGCAATCAATACTCCAGCAAATATACCTGTAAATGGTGCAAGCTTGGGAGTATTTGATACAAATAAAATCATTAGCATCACTCCAAAAGAAATCACCAATTCAGCTAAGAATGCTACACTTACACCTCCTGTACCAGGAATTGTCACGACATAATTTACAGATGGATCAGTAATTGCATTTTTAAACACCACAAGAGTCAAAATTAAGCCTATCAATCCACCCAAAAACTGAGCCAAAATGTAAAAAAAAGCATCCCACGCTTTAATTTTGCCAAGACGAAAGAAAGTGAAAGTAACAACCGGATTGATATGTGCGCCTGATTGTTTTCCCCAAGGTGAGTAAACAATACAAATAGCAGTTAATCCCATTGCTACACCAATGATGAACCGTCGTAAAAGTGGGTCAGAAATTGCCTGTCGAATTGGTGAGGTTGGATACTCTAACAACGTAGTCACGACTGCCGCAGAAATCATAAAGATACCCAGTCCCGCAGCTTCCATGAAATATTCGGGATAATGTTTCCGTAGCGCCTGCATGATTTGTTCTTCTTAAAAAAATATCCGTCGCTATTCCCAATTCCCTATTCTCTCTGAAGAATTGGGATAACTGGGGTAGCTTTTATTTCGCCAGTTTGAGTATTGTTACTAACTTCCAGAACGGTATCCATTGCATCTGCGCCCATCCGAGTAGCTATTTCTGGGCAGGGCTTGTTAGCATGGGTGTTAACTTCGATACTATCTTTTTTCTCTAGGCTGACTTCTCGCCGCCCATATTTGAGGACAGTTGACATCCAGACTAACTCGTCCATAAACTTTGACATGCGGCGAATGTAGGTTGGTTTGTCTATCAAATTGCCTGACTCATCAAATAGTTGCTGAACGTTGCTAAAGTTGAGGTCGTAGAAAATAGTCATTAGTCCCAACTCTCGCATTACAGGTAAGAGGTTTTGGATTACCCTTGTGCCACCAAAAGACCCTGACGAAACTCCACACAATCCTACTGCTTTGTGAATGTATTCTTTAAGACAGGTGTCAAGTACATGTTTGAGCAAACCTGGATAGCCATGATTATATTCTGGTGCAACGATGATTAATCCATCGGCTTGTTCCATAGTTGCAGAAAACTGAGGGTCTTTGATTGGTTCGCCTGCATCATCTGTGGCGATCGCTATATTTCTAATATCTACTAATTCGGTTTCTAAGCGATCGCGTGTTGCAATCTGCTCAACAATAAATTTCGCGACATGTTCACTCTGACGACCTTTACGGGGAGTACCAAGGATGACTGGAATAAATAAGGATACATCTGACATCATTTTTTCTCCTTACTGTTCTTGATAGTTCCACAGCAGTCCACCATCTACAAAAAAAGTGCTACCCGTAATGTAGTCAGCCTCAGCAGAGGCTAGAAATGCCACCAAGGAAGCAACATCTTGGGGTTGACCCAAACGCCCCAGAGGAATATTTTGTAATAGCGCCCGCAACTTTTCTGGGTTATTTAATAGCTTAGTATTAATGGGGGTTTCTATGGCTCCAGGCGCAACATTATTAATTGTGATCCCCAAAGCACCTAACTCAATAGCTAAGTTGCGGGTAAGCATTTTCACCCCACCTTTACTAGTACAGTAAGCAGTGAAATTGGGAAATGGTAGCTCTTCATGCACAGAACTAATATTGATGATTTTTCCTGTTCGCTTAGTTTTAATCAGGTGTTGAACAAAGGCTTGAGTAGCAAAAAACACACCTTTTAAATTGACATTCATCACAGCATCATAATCTGCTTCTGTGACATCCCAAAATGGCGCATGTTTTTCAATACCAGCATTATTCACTAAAATATCTAACTTGCCAAAATGATTTATGCTTTCTGCGATCAGTTGACGCACTTCATCTACACTACCTAAGTCAGCTTGAAGTGTGTAACCATGTGATTTTTGACACTGAGCCATATGACAACTACCACCAATCGCTTCTACCTTTGCTAAAGTTTCCTCTGCTCCTTCTGGGTGAGAACGATAGTTAATCACAACCTTTGCTCCAGCTTGAGCAAGACGTAGAACAATTCCCTGTCCAATACCTTGACTACTGCCAGTTACTAAAACAACCTTATCTTCTAATTTCATCGACTTTCTCCTTGTAAGCCTACAACTAGCGCTTTTAAGTGCAAGCAACGAATTTCCCTACTCCCCACGTTTCTTGAAAGTTAGGTTTTTTGACTAATTTTTAACTGCTAAATTGGCAGCACCAAAAGTAGCATTAAATTGACGACACCAGATAGCAACAGATTTGTAGTCTGCTAAATTGATGTTGTTAGGAATGGGATATGTTTGAGCGCCACTATATTTTTTTAGGGGAGCAAGAATGATATAGTCTCCCTTTTTTAAGGGATAAGATGGTGGTTTCGTTGAATTAATCACATCGTCTGCACGATGCAAAACTACTACCAAATCAGGCCCTGAATCGGAGGTTTTAAATGATTCTTCAAGCTCGATAAACGATTTACCCTCTTTAGTAGTAATGCGGACTGTTCCTTGAGTTGTATGCTCTCCAGAAACAAATGTACCTGATTTGATCACAGTTGAATCTTGAGGTTGCGCTGTTTGAGCTAAAGATTTTGCCTGAGTTGAAAACATAGAAATAGATGCTTTTGCTGCTACATGATTTCTATAAGATTGATTATTTGATACTTCATGAACACAGCCAACTGTGACAAGAGAAAACAAGCTCATTGTTAACAAGTGTCTTAATTTCATAACTCCAATTTCTCAATACATCAATCAGCCATATAGCTTTTGGCTTTAGCTTAAATAGATTATTATTGATATAATAATTCTAGAAATTATGGGAATATAAGGATTGATATATAAAAAACTGATATTTTGTTGAGAAAATTTTTATAAATTTCTCAGCAAAATTTAAATTTTAGTCATTCATCGATCAAAGAAGGGAACAAAGAACAGTTTTTTATATTTTCTGTTGCCTGCCACCACGAGTAATTTGTAAATCAAATAGGATTGCTATACTGTTTTCTTGCAATATAATCATTGAACGTGCCTTGAAAATATTTCTTTCCCACTCCCTATTTTCAAGCTAGGTCTATGTTACTCAACATAACCATGATGATTTTTGCTTGCTAATGTTGTATAAATTTATATTTACTTAAATAAAATTTCATATTTTTCTGCGTAAAATACACATCTATCTAGTAAGATTTACTTATAAAATTATCTAGATATCCAAAGCTAAGTATTTGGAAAATCCAAGATTTAACATTTGATTTTTAACTTAATTTTTTTCAAATATGCAACTAGCGTCCATGAGCAAAGCCAATAATGAAGAAATGTTATTGCAGCAACCTTGGCAGCGTGAGCGGCAAATCATTGTACGTTTATCCTCTTTGAACTATCGCACTGGTGAGCTAGGTAGCTATTTACACAACATTGCCTGCGGAGTCAGCGAACTAATTAAAGTAGATTGGACAGTTGTTACCTTTTGCCAAGACGGGTTTGAAACTATCCTAGCGAGTAGTTTAGAACTGTCTGAAGATACTCCCCGTGTCTATGCATTGCATGGTCGGTTAATTGCTACAGTTATTCAAATTGGTCGTGCATTAGCTGTTGAGGATGCTTTAGTTAATCCACAGTATGGCAAACCTGCACCAGGTTATCGAGCATATTTAGGGATACCATTACAAACCTCTGAAGGTCAGGTGTTTGGGACTGTTTGCTCTTTTCATCGGCAAGTAAGGGAATTTACAACAGAAGAAATCCAAATTGTAGAATTGTTTGCAGAACGTGCGGCAACTGCGATCGATCATTACCATCTTTACCAGCAACAATGCAAATTTAATCAAATTCTAGAAGCTGAGGTAGAAAAACGTACCGCAGAATTGCGAGCAGCGCAAGCTAAGCTTTTAGAGCAGGAACGATTGGCAGCCATTGGAGAATTTGCAGCAATGATTGTGCATGAAATTCGCAATCCCCTGACTACAATGATCATGGGATTGAAGTATTTTAAGAAAGCTATTCTCACTCAAGCTGCTCAAGAACGATTATTGCTGGCACTTGAGGAAGCCAGTCGTCTAGAAAATCTGCTGAGTGAAATTTTACTTTACTCCAAGCCCCAAGTGTTGCAACTGTGTGAATTAGATGTGAATGAATTCATTGGTGAGTTGCTGATGCCTATGTGTGAGATGCCAGAAGCACTCTTGCGGCAAATTGAATTTATCCCTGCTATACCTACAGTCAAAATCTTAGGGGACAGAGATAAGCTAAAACAAGTGTTTATTAATATTGTCCGCAATGCTTGTGAGGCAATTTCAGCAGGAGAAGTCATTAAATGGGAAGTAAATATCTTATCTGAAGATAGAGTATGTATTAATGTCTGCAATGGTGGTGAGCCAATTCCCTCAGATATATTGTCAAAGCTAACGCAGCCGTTTTTTTCTACGAAATCTAGTGGTACTGGTCTAGGGCTTGCCATTACCAAACGTATCGTCAATGCTCATGATGGGGAATTATACATTCAGTCTGATAGAGTCACAGGTACTACAGTTGGTATTCAATTACCCGTTATTCCTCTTAACTAAACTAAGTATGTAGGGGTATATTGACATCCTCCCACTGCTAACTCGGAGTACCGAGTATAGCGGGGGATTCCAAGGATTGCTCTTTGGATTTCCTCTTTGGATTTTCAGCTATAATTCCAGTAATTTTGTCCAAAAAACTATAGTCAATAAGATGGTGAGGGTCTTAAGCCCCCACCAATTATCCGTACACTCTTCGGTGTGAAATAATCTAATGAATTAAGAGTGCAAGCTTACTTTTTGGGCACAACTAAGATTGTTGTGCCCAAAGATAATTAAATTTTTTGATGACTGGATTTCATCAAAATTGCTAAATTATATGAAACCCTTTTCTAACATCCAGTTCTAGTCGATTGTTGTTTTGTATTTAGTATATGCGTAGCTTGCGGCCACTCCAATACCAACCCCAACAAATGCAGAACCAACTGTCACAATAGAACCGCTTATTTCCATAGCGAGAATAGGCCAAATACCACCTTGAATATCAAGGTCTTCTTCAGACAACTCTTTTAAGTAGCTTTCAGAATCAGAAAATAGATCAGAGCCAGCAGTATGCAAGGTAGAAATTGTGATTTGAGACATTTCTAAATTATCCTAGTTAAATAAACTACAGTTGTTAGCCAAATCAAGTATTTGAGTTGTGGCTAATAAACTTCTCATGAAAAACTTGGATAATTTTGCCAGTATCATCAATTTTAAACGACCTTTATTGCTACTGTTTAGGCACTTAGCCTCGGAAGAATCCCAGTCAAATCAGCACACCAGCACAAGTTAGTACCCCTACCCTTAACAGCCTCCACTCCATGCTTAATAAGCTAATCGGCACTTAAGTTGCATAACTTAGATCTTGCACCTGCCCAATCTCCCGCCAGAGAATAAATTCTCGCTCTTATTAGGTCAAGTCCACTTAAGTGGACTAAAATCTCTGCTTTTTGTGAGATTTAGTCCTCTTGAGAGGACTTTTGCTATTAGCCATAGGTTTTTAACCTATGGCGGTTTTTGGGACTGGTGCAAGATATCAGATAATAAAAAAGTATTGAATTAAGTAAGCTGTTCCACATATAACTTGCATAATTAGGGCGGGCAAGATGCCCACCCCACAAGAGTTTTATTTAATTTGATTATGTAATTTAGATGTTTTTTAGCTTAGTTCTCAAGTTAGGAGGATATTAAGGCGAAAAAAGTCTAGTTATATTTGGGCTAAATATGACTTAGAAGATAAACAAAATCCAAGCTGACCGTCCATCCAGTAGCGAAGGCAAGCGTTACGAACAGACAAATCAGTCCGCAAAGCTTCATCGAGCTTGCGATACTGGTCATCTGTTCCTTCCAACTTGGCTTTGTATACTATCATCATGAGTGCGTTATTCTATTAGAAACCGTATTGGATATTTTGTAACTACAGATAGCTCATTAGACCTCTTGCATAAATCTTAAAGAAACTGTAATTAGGACTTTTGCAAGAAGTCTATTGAGCATTATGCAACATCCAAGTTGTCAACCTTACTGTATTTTTTATGAATTTAACACCAGAGAGTAAAGTTTTAATCCAAGGCTTCTGTGAATTTATATCAGCAACTCATATTGCTCAAATGAAAGCTTATGGCACAAATGTAATAGCTGGTGTCAATCCTGGATTTGGCGGACAAAAAATTTACGATCTCCCAATATTTGATTTGGTGGAGGAGGTGACATCCCAATTTGGGGCAATTGACACGACAATTATTTGTGTAGAGCCTTACCAAGTGCTAGATGCAGCATTAGAAGCGATCGCATCTCACATTCACCAGATTATCATCATCTCTGCTGGCGTGCCACCTTTGGATATGGTGCAATTGCTCCGCAAAACAGAGGTTTGTGAAACCTTGGTAGTGGGGCCAAATAGTCCTGGAATTATTGTGCCAGGAAAAATCCTTTTGGGTACTCAACCTAGTGAATTTTATACACCCGGCCCCGTGGGTATTGTCAGTCGTAGTAGCACCCTTACCTATGAAATCGCCTACGAATTGACAAAAGCTGGTTTGGGACAGTCGATTAGTGTCAGTATTGGTAGTGATGCGATCGTTGGCTCATCATTTTTGCAATGGTTGCAAATTCTTGATGAGGATGAAACTACACAAGCGATCGTTTTAGTAGGTCAACCTGGTGGTGATAGTGAAGAAGCAGCAGCACGATACATAGCCGAGGCAATTGACAAACCAGTAATCGCTTATATAGCAGGTAGACAAGCACCACCAGTTAAACATTGGCGTCAAACTGGAACTCTGGCTACAGCCATGGGACGCGCACCCAACTTTGGTACAGCCCAAAGTAAATTTGATGCTTTCAAAAAAATCAAAGTTCCTGTTGCTGAACGCCCTTCTCAGATTGCAGAATTAGTAAAAAAGAAGGTTTGAGTGGGGACTGGGGAATGAGTGTTGGTTATTTCTTCCCCTGCCTCCCCTCATATCATGTCCGGTGAAAGACTTATCATTTATTAAAATAAACAATTTAAGTGTAATTTGTTTAGCAAACAGGCGCAACTGCAACGCCGGAATCTCAAACCGAAATGTCGCTTTTTTATTGCAGGTGTTGAGACAGAATTTATTAGCAATCCTCGCTAGCATTGAAAAACTCAAAAAAAGATCAATGCTTGTGTTGAGTCAATAGCACTATGCTAGGTGATTCAAAGGAGAAAATTATAGATGGAAACTAAACCAACTGACCCATCATTTACAGATATACCTCCTGGCTATCTCAACATTATGGGCTATGTTGATCACTCAGAAGTTAATGGCCCTGGTTGTCGTGCAGTTGTTTGGGTACAAGGTTGTCCGCGTGAGTGTCCTGGCTGCTTTAACCCCGATTCCTGGCCATTCGAGGTTAACCAACTGATTGCTGTTGATACTCTTGCTGAGAACATTCTTGGCAACCCCCACAACACAGGTATAACTTTCTCTGGTGGAGAACCATTTTGGCAAGCAACTGCACTGGCTGCTTTGGCAAGTAAGGTAAAAACTGCTGGATTAAATGTTATGTCTTTTACAGGGTTCACCCTTAAGCAACTACAATCTGAATCTGCACCACCAGGTTCTCAGGCATTGTTAGAGCAGCTTGATATCCTGATTGATGGGCCTTTTGTGCAATCTCTAGCAATTAATTCTCCCAATTCGCCGGTTTCATCAAGTAATCAACGAATTCATATTTTTAACCCCGCTTTCTCTGACCAGATTACTTGGGCAAGTGACCAAATTGAGGTTCATGTTCTTAAAAATGGTAGCCGTATTGTAACTGGGTATCAAGGTGGGCTGGAGTTAAATAATTCGTAATTCGTAATTCGTAATTAAATGGGTATAGAGCTGCCGCTACTTTATACCCACAAATAAAGTTTTTATTAGTGTTCCCCGTTTCTTCTTAAGAGTTTCCTACCCTGAAGGGGTTTGTAACTACGAATTATGAATTATGTTGATTAGACTCTTGCCGACAATTTTTACAAAATATCGAGTATTCTGGGCTGTTTTATTTCTGGCCACAGCCTTGTTGCTAACGCTGGTAGTGTCTTTGTCTCAAGGAGCAGTACCTTTAAGTATTTCAGAATTTTGGCAAGCAATTTTCCGTGAAGGCGATCCTATTAAACAGACAATACTTTGGGATTTGCGTCTCCCGCGTATTATTGCTGCTCTGATTGTTGGTGCTGCATTGGGAATGTCGGGGGCACTACTGCAAGGAATGTTACGAAATAGTCTTGCTGATCCTTTTATTTTGGGTATTTCTGCGGGTGCAGGACTGATTGTAATTCTGATGATAGTATTACAAGTTTTCCCAACGGCGATTCCTTTAGCAGCTTGGATGGGAGCGATTTTGACTTCTGCGATCGTAATTTTACTAGGTCGTGCGGGGTCGGGAATTTCGATTGAGCGGTTGATTTTAGGTGGAGTGGCAATCAGTTCTTTATTTGGTTCGGTGCAAAGTACGTTGCTTTTATTAGCTGAGGATGGACAAATTCAAATTGCGCTGAGTTGGTTGGTTGGTAGCCTCAACGGGCGGGGTTGGAAAGAAATTTCTACAGCTGGCCCTTATATTATCTTTGCACTGCTGGGTGGATGCTTGCTAGCGCGATCGGTAAACGTGCTAGCCTTGGGAGATGATTTAGCTGTAGGTTTAGGGGTTTCGTTAACGCGATCGCGTTTATTAATCGGTGGTGTTGCTACATTATTAGCCGCTGGTGCAGTCAGTATTGGTGGCTTGATAGGCTTCGTTGGTTTGATTGTCCCCCATGGTGTCCGCCTCATCGTTGGTACAGACCACCGCTTTGTTTTACCACTTTCGGCACTGGCTGGCGCATGGTTACTGACCTTTGCCGATTTACTCTCCAGATTGGGAACAGTAGAATTACCTGTAGGTTCCGTCACCGCCTTGCTAGGTTCACCGTTATTTATCTGGTTACTTTATCGCCGTTCCGGTGGGTTGGGGAAGTTGTAAGGGGAATAAGGGAGACGCGGGGACGCGGGGACGCGGGGACACGGGGACGCGGAGAATAATCAACAACAAATGACAATTCCCTATTACGAATTACGTTAGCGCAGCGTTAGCGAGTCCTCGAGCGTCATTACGAATTACGAATTACAAAATGCCTCTTGAATTACAAAATCTAACTGGCGGTTACACAAGTGTACCAATTGTCCAAAATGTCAACTTGACTCTACAAACAGGAGAATGGTTGAGTTTGGTGGGTGCTAATGGTTCTGGTAAGTCTACGTTACTCAAATTGCTGAGTCGCATTCTCTCACCACAGCAAGGAATGGTATTACTTGATGGCAAAGTAATTCACTCTCAACCACCAAATTTAGTTGCACAAAAATTAGCTCTTTTACCACAACAACAAACGGTTCCTGTTGGCTTAACTGTACGACAATTAGTAAGTTTAGGACGCACGCCACACCAACCTTGGTGGCAATGGGAATTAAATGTTGAAGATTGGCAAAAGGTTGAGTATGCTATTCAAAAGACGCAACTCGAAAAATTAAGCGATCGCCTAGTTGAACAACTCTCTGGTGGTGAGAGACAACGGGCTTTTTTAGCTTTGGCTCTAGCGCAAGAGCCTAAAGTTTTACTATTAGATGAACCTACAACTTATTTAGATGTTAATTATCAATTGCAACTCTTGGAATTGCTGAAGAATCTTAATCAACAACAGGAGTTAACTATTGTCACGGTTTTACATGAATTAAATTTGGCCGCGCGATATAGTTCTCGAATTGCTTTGTTGAAACAGGGCTATCTTTGGGGAGTTGGTACGCCGGAGGAAGTTCTGAATCCAAGTAATATAGGGGAGGTTTTTGGAGTGGAGTCTGTGATTATTCAAACGCCTGTGGGGTTACAGGTTTGTTTTTATCTCTAGTGTTTGGCTTTGTTGAATATGGGGTGAAAATCTCACGCAGAGGAGGCAGCGCGTTGCGGGGGTTCCCCCCGTTGTAGCGACTGCCGTCGCGCAGAGGCGCGGAGGAGAATGTGAGAAGAGTTAAGTATTATTTACTTTTTTTCTCATCTAGTGCTTTTTGTATTGCTTCTCTACAAAATTCAGGCGGGTTGTCTTGTTGCTGTATCTCTTCTTTCATTCTTTTGCTAACACGTAAGTTAACTTGCTCGGTTAAGGGTTCTTCCCGGTCTGACTTCATCGGCTGTAAATTTTCTGGGTTCCCTTTGGGATTCGGCATTGTTGAGAAAAGTAAATATAACTTGAACGACTTGCTAGCAAGAGGATAGAGTTTTAGAATCGGTAGGTATCACAGCCTGAGAAACTTGTTACCTACCGATACCACTTTTACAAGAGGTAACTCTATTTTATGTTCACTCGTTCCGAACTTGAAGTGTTGACGACTGCTCAGTTGAGAATTCTGTGCGCTAGGTACGGTATTAAACCAACTGGGAACTCAGGGTATAAAACAAGCTATATTGTCTCGTTGATGGCATTTCCACAGTTAGCGTTGCAGCAGATGAAACAGGATAGAGGGTTAAGGATGCCTGGGTTTACAGCTATCCAGTCGTTGACAACCATCGTAGATGAGATAAATTCACCCACAGATGAGCAAGCAGCACTCATCAAAATCACCCTAGAAGGCAGGAGGATGAATTATCCTAACAGATACGAGCAAGAGAAACTGTTGAACTTGCACGTAGCCAAGATGAGACTAGAACAAGTAATCGGATTACTAAAGATCTAGTAACAAGAGAGGGTATTCCCCTCTCTTTCTCTCTGCGACTCTGCGCGACGGCAGTCGCTACAACGGGGGGAACCCCCGCAACGCGCTGCCTCCTCTGCGTGAGATAAAAATCGTCCCATAAATCAGCAACGCCGTGATTCAGCAACGCCACAAAAGTTTTAAATCTAGCGAATATAATCCTAGCTGGTGTGCAGTTTGGGGAAAAATAAATACTCTCACAGCAAATATAGTATGGCGAGATGACCAGTTTGCAATTATCTCCTCACTAGTAACAGAACAATTTGCACTCAGTGCTACACAGCGATTTGTGGTAATTGGGGATATGTGGCTATGTAATCAGGTAGAGTTATCACAAAAATTGGGAATTGAACCTAGCTTTTGGAAAAACGATCGCCAATTAATTGCTCATCTTTGGGAAAAATGGGGGGTGGAATGCCTAAAACTATTAGTAGGCATGTTTGGGCTAGTAGTTTGGGATCGTGAACAACAGGTATTATGGCTAGGGCGCGATCGCATCGGTAGCCGTACTCTTTACTACACTACCACTGATGCTGTTCGCTGGATTGCGCCAAAGTTGCGATCGCTCACACCTTATCGTTCCAGTAATCTTGATTTGGTGGCATTACGAGATTATCTCTGTTGTGCTTTTGTACCAGGAGGACGAACACTTTGGCAAGATGTGCAAGAAGTTCGTCCGGGGACTGTTGTCAGGATGCCTTCTGAGGAAGTTGATACTTACTGGCAACTGCGACAGCAAGTTACAGATGCAGATCAGCCTTTAGTATGGCATGGCGATCGCTTGCGTTGTTTACTGAATCAAGTTGTTCAAGAATATTCACCACAAAATGAACCTGTTGGTGTTTTTTTATCAGGGGGTTTAGACTCTAGTAGTATCACTGCTTTAGCGGCAAAGTTTCATCATGCACCAGTTCACACTTACTCAATTCATTTTGGTAGCGAATCTCCGCATGAGTTAGAGTTTTCTGGTTTGGTGGCTACACATTGTCAAACTCAACATCATATCCTCGAAATTACCTTCCGGGATATGTGGGAACGTCTACCAGAAACTATGGCGTATTTGGATGATCCTATAGGCGATCCTTTGACGGTGCCAAATTTGTTAGTAGGACGAATGGCACGAGAGAATGTGCAAGTTATTCTCAATGGTGAAGGTGGCGATCCTTGTTTTGGTGGCCCGAAAAATCAGCCAATGTTGATTAATAGTTTATATGGTTCTGTGACTAATCAAGATGCATTACAAGCATATTTAATTGCTTTTCAAAAGTGTGCGAGCGACTTGCCACAACTTTTAAAACCGGAAGTTTGGACAGCAGTAAACACAGAATCATCTGTATTTTCTGCTGATTTAAATTCTGAGGCTAATTACTTAAATCGGTTAATGACATTAAATATTAAATTTAAAGGTGCTGATCAAATACTTACAAAAGTAAATAACTTAACTCAAGCAGTTGATTTACACGGGCGATCGCCTCTTTTTGATCAGCGAGTAGTTGAATTGAGTATGCAAATTCCGCCGGAGTATAAACTTTCGGGAGTATTAGAAAAAGCCGTTCTCAAACAAGCTGTTACAGATATTTTACCAGAGACGATTATCCATCGTCCTAAAAGTGGGATGATGGTTCCTGTGCAGTTAGGGTTTCGCAAATATTGGCAGCGAGAAGCTAGAAGATTGTTATTAAGTAAAAAGAGTGCGATCGCACCTTATATTAATCAATCTTTGCTCAAGGATTGGCTCGATTATAAAGGTGATATTTGGGGACGCTATGGTGTTAAACTTTGGTTATTAGTAAGTTTAGAGATTTGGTTACAAGTGAATCAAAAATGACTAACAAGGATTCACGCCACAGTTTTTATGTTGTTGATACCATGACTCATCCACTGTGCCAACAACCACTTACTAGCAGGCTTGTCTAGCGCTGGTAGGACGCGAAAGTTAAAAACTTGCTCCCAAACTTCTTCCCCATATTGAGAAACAAAAGCTTGCTCTAGCTCTTGAAAACGAGCGTAGTCTTTGTTACCAATAGCTGCAAGCATATCTATTATTTCATTGGTCATTACTCGTCTTCACCCAAAACTCTGCACAACATACATATCATTTCCTGTATCACCTACCAATATTAAACTACTATCATCACTTACTAAATCACGGCTATTGCTGATACCCCGTTGCAGAATTTGAATCAATCTTTGAGGCGTGAAAGATTCCAATTCCACAAAATTACCAGAATCCAACCATTGCAATTCCTCAGCAGATAAACCTTGACGAATTTCCCCAGACAATTCTTGAGCTGCTTTCGCCGATTCTGGAGAAAATTGAATGAACATTCCCCGCTTAGTAGCAATAATTTGACGCGGTGTTAGTCCCACATCAATAATTACGACATTGCTATCAAGAAACCAATTAGAACTAGTGCGGAGATGGTGAACTAAACTTATTCCTTGAGGACTACAATCATGTATTGCATAAACTTGTAATTCTGGGTTACGACGCAGCATTTGCATTGTCGTGTCAAAAATATTCTGGGGATATCCAGTGACACTCAAAATTGCACAGTTATTTTCAAAGTGGAAATTATTAGCGATTAATAATTGTGCGATCGTAGCACTATCACAAACAACTAATCTATCAAAACTGTAAGCAGTCACATCAGGATTAATTGTGGCTGATGTACTTTCCTCACGGGGAGACGGCAGAATTTTGAGAATAGTTTCATTGATTTGTTGCCAACGATTTAGCCACCCTTGAAACTCACTTTGAGCAAATAAAAACTCTTGTGCCAATCCAATTCTTCTTAACTGCCGAGTTCCTAAATATATCGACAGCATCCCTATCAAAGTACTCAAAATAAATATTGCAAAGGAATTGACAACAACTATACTGGCAAAAATTCCTAGTACCAAAACAATAATTCCTAAAATTTGTAAAGCTCTCGCATTAGTTTTACGAGCTTTGGCATTAAGTTTAGTAGATTTGCTATCACTAAAAAGTATCCAAATACCAATGAAATGGATTGTTACCGCTATAAATATTAACGATTCCTTATCACTACTACCAGACCAAACACTGATAAGTATAACGGCTAATATTACATAAAAAAATAAAACACCAAATACTGCTGAAGAAGACTTCTTTCTTAAACGATTATCAAAAAAATAAAGCAGTTGCTTTGGCGTAAAAAACAGAGTGTCATTTACAGAAAGGTCAGCTATCACCTTAGCAAACATCGGATCAGTAATTTTCACCTTACCCATGCTTGTTGGTTCAAAAGCAAATTGATGATTGCACTTTATACAACGCCCATAATTACCAACTCTGTCTTTCAGCTTATTGTCAGTACCACAATTAATACACTTCATAATGGTATTTAACCTTAGTAATTTAAGACTATTTCTCGTGAATATAGGGATGAATTTATTTCACGCAGAGGAGGCAGCGCGTTGCGGGGGTTCCCCCCGTTGTAGCGACTGCCGTCGCGCAGAGGCGCAGAGAGTAAGAGTTTGATATTTTAATTCAGTAACGCCCTTTATTTAAGTACTTGATTTGCTAGCAAAACAGTATAATCCTCTCTTTGACGAATCAAACGATGTGTACTATTTTCTAATAAGATCTCGGCTGGTTTCGGACGGTGTAAAAAATGAGATGACATAGCAAAGCCGTAAGCACCTACATCTAAAATGGCAATCATATCGCCAATTTTTAAAGCTGGTAACTGACAATTTTTACCTAAATAATCTCGTGAATAGGTCGTGTTACCACAAATATCAGTTTTGAATTGGGAATTATGTAATCCTCCTTGCTTCCAAGTGACAATCTCTCGGTATCCACCGTATACTGAGGGTACAGAGAGATTGGCAACGCTAGTATCAACACCTACAATTTGTTTATCTCCTTGCCATTTTACAGAAACAACTTGGGCAAGCAAAGTAGCGCATCCTGCAATCGCAGCTCGTCCCGGTTCAATTACCAAATCAATCTCTCGTCCCAGGCGAGTGATTCTATCAGTCAACTCAGCCCCAAATACTTGCCAGTCAAATGCTACACCACCATGATGATAAGGGTAGCCAAAGCCACCACCAAAATCTAGATATTCCCAATCTGGTAATTGTTGAGCGACGTTAATCACAGAATCAATCACCTGGGTAAACGCTGCTGTAGCATTGGTTCCAGTCCCCCGATAAAAGTGCAAACCACTAACTTTTAATCCGACTCCACGAGTTAAAGCGATCGCCTCAGCAAACTCTATCGGATACACACCAATTCGATTATTGTCAGTAATTCCCGGTAGATTCAGCCGTAAACCCAAACGCAGAGAAGGGTATTTATAATTAACAAAAATTTCACAACATAACTGCACCTGAGCCAAACTATCAAGATTGAGAGTTGTCACTCCCCAATCTAAAACTTGTGCCATCTCCGCTGGGTGTAAATTACTGCCACTGTAAACAATATCACTCGCATCAAAACCTGCTTGCAACCCCAGATAAACATCTCCTGGTGTATTGGCGTGGAGTCCCCACCCGTTGGAGCGAAAAATTTGTAACAGCGCAACGTTACCATTCGTAACACTAGCAAAACGAAATTTGGTGCGAGGATAACTCACTGCCTTGGTAATATGCTCAATAGTTTGACGTAGGCGATCGCCATCATAAACATACAGTGGTGAACCATAGGTATTCAATAACTCCTGAGCAAACTCTTGAGAAAAAGGCACATTAGGAGAACTCTTTTTTAGGCTTGCCATCGCTTGTAACTTCTCCATATCCAACTAGGTAGCCAAAACGGATGATTCCAAGACTGTTTACCTAATTTTTCACCTAAAACATGCGATCGCCAAAGTTCCCACATAATTAGTAACCAAAGAATTTCCCCAATTCGTCGCCCTTGAATAGCTGCACCTAGTTCGCCTGCAACGATTTTCGCGGCAATGTCGGGTAAAAAGCGATTTTCAGCATAAATTATACCCGGATTTAACCAGCTACCAAGCTGATACCAGAAGTCATTTAAACACCACGAGGTTAAAGGAACACCCATACCGCGTTTTTGTCGCCACACAATTTCCTCTGGTAGCCAATTTTCCACAGCCCTTTTGAGGATATACTTCTCACAAGCCCCCTGTAAGCAGAGTTCGCCAGATAAACCAAATGTCCACTCTGCTAAAGATAGATCACAAAAAGGCGATCGCACCCACAACCCATGAGCAAAACCCAAAGCAGTAGCGCGGGGATGAATATTTTGCGCCCCCTTCAGCATCAAGTTGGCACGACGCAGGCGATGCAGTAAAGATTTACACCTAGTTGGTTCGAGGGCTGCCAATAGCCAATCTTGGGGTTGCAAATTTTGTACCTGTGCGTATACCTGTGGCTGATAAACTTGAGCTTCATAGCCCCAAAGACGGTGGAAAGTACGTAAATACTGCTGCATAAAATTTTCCTCTCCTGCCTGATACACACCTGCGGCGATTAAGGGTTTATTCGTCCAACCTGCAAACAATTGATCTCCGCCTTCACCATTAAAAATCACCTGAGTTTCCTGACTAGCCCTCTCGGCTAAAAGATACAATGGAACACATACCCCATCGCCAAAGGGCAAATCTAAAGCTTGTACAGTGGGAATCAAAGCATTCTCAATCAAGTTGGGAGTTGCCGCAACTTTGACTAAAGGAATTTTGAGAAACTCGGCTACCTGTTGGGCATATGTAGATTCTGGGATACCAGCCGAACCAAAATCTAGCGTGTATGCATGGACTTTTACCCCTGCTTGCACCAGTAACGCCGCCACCACCGAAGAATCAAGTCCACCAGAAAGCAACACCCCCACGGGTTCATCTTTTAAATCGGCAATCTGGCGCTGAATTGTGTTTTGCAGGAGAGTTTGCAGTTGGGTAACTGCTGTGGCTGCGTCTGTTATCTGTTCAGGCGCTTCTTGCCAAGAGTGTATATTTATGGATTGGGGTGTTGAGAGTATACCTGATGAGCGATCGCTTTGCCAAATCACCTGAGTTCCTGCCGCCACTGCCAACACTCCATCCACGGGAGTTAAGGGAGTTGGCACATAAGAAAAACAACTGTAGCCGTATAAGCCACCAATACTGACTTCTGGCTGTTCTAGAATCGGTAAGAGTAATTGTAATTGAGATGCGAACCAAATCACTTGCCCTTGCTGAGTCCAGTACAAAGGTACTCTCCCAAAGGGTTCTCTACCTAAAATTAGGCAGTTGTTTTCTTGTACACTCACCCAAGCATCAGGTGTAGTCGATAGTCCTGATGCTGAAATCGCCGCAATCCGATTTTGCGAGGGAAAATCATTTTTATCCAGTCCGATGTAAACAACATTCCAGATGAGATTAAGATGACTCTCTTGTGGTGAGGATTGGTTTACCTGCGTATTTACACTATTTAACAGCGCTTCCAATTTGTATCGAGAACCGTAACCCCAATACCCAAGAAATTGCTGAGGAATGTTACCCATGTTATATCATGTTCGTCTGAAGACTTATCGTTAGGGCTGACGCGGGGACGCGGGGACACGGGGACACGGAGAAATTTTAATAATAAGTAATTACGCGAACTTGATATTAGACTAGCAAGTCGTAATTAAAAGAAGTATCTTTTAATTAAAACTTAATTCGTACTTGCCCTACTAAAGAGTCACCACTGTAGGTGCTTGTTCCTGTATCTTGATTGCGAACATTAGAGAAGTTATAGCCCACATCTGCCTCTATGTTGGACGAAAATTTCACAGTACAACGAGTTTGATAAGTATTAGCTTGATCAAATTCTCCTTTTAATCTTTGTTGTCCCAAGCTAGCAGCAAACCGACAGCGTAAAAATTCTGCAATATCTCCTTCCCAAGCTAATTCAGCATTGTAAACAAGGAAATCTTGAGGAGAAAAATAACCACTTTGGCGTTCAAAATCATTTTTGTAACTCCAGTTAAACAAATTCGCTGCTAGCGAAAATTGTCCAAATTTGCGCTCTAGTCGAGTAAAAGATTGCACATCGGAATTACCATCGTTGTAATTCCCTAAACGCAATGATGAAAACAAGCTAGTATAACGATCGATTTGCCAGTATAAATCAGGCCCAAATCGCCAAGCAGTAATTTGATTTTCTAAAGTTCGGGCATTAGACTTATATGGCCCTTGCTCTAAGTTACCTGACAGCACTACAATCGACTCTAATTTACCTGATGGTGAAACTTGCGGTTGAATAATTGGTGCTTCAATCTTGGTATTGAAATTGATAGCTGCGGGTAGACGGTTGAAAACATCTATTCCGGCTGCTGTTTGCAGAGTAACTTGATCAATTTTTCCTTGCCATCCCACTTGAAAAGGAATGTTGGTAATTGATTCAATATTGCGCTGTTCAAAGTAATTAACACCTGTTTTTAAGAAGATTTTGTTACCATTACTCAATCGAAACCGGGCTGTTGGTTCAATGAATAAATTGCGTTGACCAAAGTTATCTGTATCATAACGGTAGTCTGTTTCAATACTTTCTAAAATCGCGATCGCTTTTACTGATTCGCTAGATGTTGGCGAGGAGTTAGTCTGTTGTGGTAGTTTTGGTGGTATCCGCAAACCAGGATTAAAATTTTCCGGTGCAGCTAGTAATTTAGCTTCCCATAAGGTAAAAATACTGATGCTTACAATCAATGCCAATTGCAATTGTAGATACTTAAAAAATAAACTGGCCAAGTTACACCTTGATATCAAGTCGAGGACAAGGGGCAGGGGGAGAGAACCCTATACATAAATGTATTGGCTCTAGAACAATTTCAAAATATTGACATCGACATATAATTTTTACCAACGTAAATTTACATAGATAACAGCAGTGATCATCGAATAAATAAAAAATTATTCAGTGAAATTACTCTCACTTTTTTATCAAAAGTGGTTCATGAAGTGGTTAGTGGTAAACAACAATAAATTTTTTGACTTCAGATAAATATAAGGCGCAAGGATGAAAGCACCATTACCTAATAATGAAGCACAAAGAATCGCAGCACTCTTACAATATGAAATCCTTGACACGCCCTCTGAGGCAAGCTTTGATGACCTTACTCATTTAGCTTCGTATATTTGCGGCACTCCGATCGCTTTAGTTAGTTTAGTTGATAGCAATCGTCAATGGTTCAAGTCTAAAGTTGGGATAGAGGCGCTAGAAACTCCCCGCGATGTCGCATTTTGCGCCCATGCTATTTTACAAAATGATGTGTTTATTGTGCCTGATAGCACAGCAGATGTCCGATTTGCCACAAATCCATTCGTAACTTCTGACCCCCATATCCGGTTTTATGCTGGCGTCCCCTTGACAAATCCTGAAGGACATGCTCTAGGTACACTTTGCGTCGTTGACTACGTACCGCGAGAACTAACTCCACAACAGGTAGAAGCGTTACGAATCTTAGGTCGCCAAGTCATCAAGCAGATGGAATTGCGACGGAATTTAGCTTCTTTGGTACTTGCAACTAATCACAGTCAACAAAAACATCAGGTACACAAGCGATTCTTTAAAAAAATTGCCGGAGGTTTTGTTTTAGCATCAGCAATTTTAGTTTTAATTGGCACAGTTTCATACCATAACTACGAAGTTTTAATTAATACTAATAACCAAGTCAGAAAAACCCAAGCAAAAATTAACTCTTTCAAAGAACTTCTATCGTTAATGAATGATGCCGAAGCTGCCCAGCGCGGTTACATCCTGACGGGGAACGCAGCCGATTTGACTCGGTATCAACAAGCACGAATTAACGTTAATCCAGAAATTCAAGAACTGAATAACCTAGCAGCAGATAGCCGCTATCAACACCAGCAAATCGAAACTTTAAGGCTGTTGATTACAGCAAAATTTATCCAACTCCAGCAGGCTATTGAATTGCGTCAACAACAGGGATTAAATGTCGCCTTGCAGACGATGCAAGCAAATCAACAAAGGAATCTGATAGATGATATCCGTCAGTTGATGCTGAAAATAGAGAAGGAGCAAAAGCAACAACTGCAACAAGAATCACAAGCAGCAAGAGCCAGCGCTCATAAATCATTGTTGACATTAGCGATCGCAATTTGCTTAAGTTTTCTCATCCTCGCCACAGTCTACTACCTGATTTATCGTGAGGTAACAGAACGTAAATTAGTAGAAGAATCACTACACCAAGAGCGCAATTTTATCTCAGCAGTTCTACATACAGCCAGCGCTTTGGTAATCGTTTTGGACTCACAAGGGCAAATCGTCCGCTTTAATCAAGCCTGTGAACAAACAACAGGTTACTCATTTGATGAGGTCAGAGGTAGATATTTCTGGAACCTGTTTTTACTTCCCGAAGAAGTAGAACCAATCAAAGCAGTATTTAAGCAACTACAAGGTGGTCAAGGTGCAAGTAATTACGAAAACTATTGGTTAACCAAAGATGGAACTCGGCGACTAATTGCCTGGTCAAACGCCATTTTGCAAGACGATCAAGGAGCAGTGGAATATATCGTTGGTACTGGTATTGACATTAGCGATCGCAAACAAGCGGAACAACATTTACTCACACAATACAACATCACTCGCGTCTTAGCTGAGTCCTCCACAATTGCCGAAGCAACTCCGCAAATTTTGCAAGCACTCTGTGAGAGTTTAGAATGGGATTTGAGTGAAATTTGGATGCTGGATTGCCAAGCAAATGTTCTACGTTGCTTTGATGTTTGGCATCGAACATCTCTTGAGGTAGGAGATTTTGTTGCACAGAGTCGGCAGCTGACTTTTGCACAGGGAATTGGTTTACCTGGTTGTGTCTGGGCTAGCAACCAACCCGTTTGGTTTAGTGATGTCGTTGATCATGCGAAATTTTTGAGAGGAAAAATTGCGGCGGCGGCTGGCCTGCGTGGGGCTTTCGGTTTTCCGGTTCCTAGTAGTAACAACATCCTGGGCGTGATTACCTGCTTCAATCACCAAACCCAACAACCAAACCAAGATTTAATCAGGATGATGAGTTCGATAGGTGAGCAAGTGGGACAATTTATCGAGCGTCAGCAAGCCAAAGAGGAACTTCAACGTCAAAGCTTGCGATCGCAATTATTTACTGATATCACCCTCAAGATTCGCCAATCTTTACAAATTGAAGAAATTCTCCAAACCACCGTTACAGAAGTGCAAAAAATTCTCCAGATTGACCGGGTGTTAATCTATCAGTTTTTTCCTAATGGCGGTGAAAGTGTGGTTACAGAAGCAGTAGTTTCTGGTTTGCCTGCAATCAAACAACAAAATATCACCGATTCTTACTTCCGAGCAGAATATCTACAGCAATACTGTTTACAGCAATATCGCCAAGGCAACATTTCAGCCAGCACTGAATTAGATCTGCTGGAAATTCAACAAAGCCATGTGGAATTATTACAACAGTTTGGGGTCAAAGCTAATTTAGTTGTGCCTATTCTCATTAAAGAAGAACTCTGTGGTTTACTGATTGTTCACCAGTGCAGTAGTTCCCGTTGTTGGTCTAGTTCTGAAACTCACCTTTTAAGACAAATAGCCGACCAAGTAGGCGTTGCCATCGCCCAAGCCCAACTATTAGAAGCAGAAACGCATCAGCGACAAGAATTAGAAATTGCTCATCGTCAAGCCGAGTTGGCTTCTCAAACTAAAAGTGCTTTTTTGGCAAACATGAGTCATGAAATCCGTACCCCAATGAACGCCATGTTGGGAATGACTGGACTGTTATTAGAAACTCCCCTCAACCAAGAACAGCGAGATTTTGTTGAAACAGTCCGCATTAGCGGCGATGCTTTGTTAAGCCTGATCAATGAAATTTTGGATCTATCTAAACTTGAGGCTGGGGAAATGGCTCTAGAAACTCTCAATTTTGACTTGTCTACCTGTGTAGAGGATGTTTTGGACTTACTAGCTCCCCAGGCTCACAAAAAAGGATTGGAAATTGCCGCATTCATTGATCACAAGATCCCCACCCACTTACAAGGTGATGCTAGTCGCCTACGACAAATTCTCATGAACTTGATTGGCAACGCGATTAAATTCACCAGTGCTGGCGAAGTGGTAGTTAAGGCGGATGTGCGATCGCTCGCTGCGACTACCACGACTATTTACTTTGCCATCACAGATACTGGTCTTGGTATTACCCCTGAAGATCAAAGCAAACTCTTTACACCTTTTACTCAAGTAGATGCTTCTACTACACGTAAATATGGTGGTACTGGTTTGGGTTTAGCTATCTGCAAGCAACTTGTGACCTTGATGGCAGGAGAAATTGGCGTGCAAAGTCAGATGGGCAAAGGATCTACATTTTGGTTTGAGATTCCTTTTGCCGTTGCGGTTGCGCCAGCTTGTGCAATCAGCGATCGCCAGATTCTCATCAATAGACGCTTATTAGTAGTGGATGATAACGCTACTAATCGTAAAATTGTCCGCCATCAGGCTACTTATTGGGGAATGCAAGTGGATGAAGTTGACAGTGCCGCCTCAGCCCTAAAAGCGATTCAAGACGCTCTCAAGCATGGCAGAGCCTATGATGTGGCATTAATTGACATGCAAATGCCCCAAACAGATGGCATGACCTTGGGAGAACAAATTAAGGCTAATTCTGTTATGGCTGAGCTACCTTTAATTATGCTTACCTCCACTAATCAACGGGATGAAGTGCAACGGGCACTCAAAATCGGATTTGCTGCTTATTTGGTTAAACCCGTGAAGCCGTCTCAACTTTTCGATATTATTATGATTATCTTAGGAACCAAACCTGAACCAGAACAAGCAGAATCAGCAGTGAATTCCTCAAAAAACTGCGATTATCCCACTAAACCTAAGTTAAGAATTTTACTAGCCGAAGATAATTTAGTGAATCAAAAAGTAGCTCTCAAACAACTACAAAACTTGGGTTACAAAGCTGATGTTGCTGCCAATGGCCAAGAAGTTTTGCAATTGTTAGAAAAAATTCCTTATGACTTAATTCTCATGGATTGTCAGATGCCGATTTTAGACGGTTTGGATACTACAAAAGAAATTCATCGTTTGCAAGAAAGCTCTTTTGTTAACCATCGTCGCCCTGTTGTGGTGGCAATGACTGCTAATGCCATGAAAGAAGATAGACAAATGTGTCTAGATGCCGGAATGGATGACTATTTGAGTAAGCCAGTAGCAAAAGAGAAATTAGCAGAGGTTTTAGATCATTGGGCAAGTATAATACTCAAAACACAACCAGTAATTTCTTCTACAGAAACTGATTCACTTGAGTTAGCAATTGATTGGCAACACTTGCATCAACTTTCTGAAAACAACCCAGAATTTGAATTAGAACTATTGCAGATATTCGTTGAGGATACTCAACCTCGTTTAGAAGTAGTTAAAAGTGCGATCGCCACAAGTGACTTTCTACAAATTAGCCGCGAAGCTCACCATCTCAAAGGTGCTAGTGCTAACATCGGTGCTACTACCATGCGTTTAGCCGCTGAAAAATTAGAGCAACTAGCTCATCAATCAGAGCGTAGAGGTTCATCTGAATTGATTCTAGAATTAGAAGAATTTGTCAAGCATATTCAAACTTTTTTAATAAAAAGTTACGAGTAAGAAAACTGAAGAATCTGATGCAGACATTTCATTTACCCAATTATGCCAACTTTTACGCAGTTTAGGGTTTGATGAACGTATTCGTGGAAGTCACCATATTTTTACCCAAGAGGGAATAGAAGAAATTCTTAACCTACAACCTAAAGGTTCTCAAGCCAAAGCCTATCAAGTTAAACAAGTTCGTGCAGTAATTCTCAAGTATCAGCTAGGAGATTAAGACGATGCTTCATTATGAAATAATTCTCTACTGGAGTGAAGAAGACCAAGCATTTATCGCTGAAGTTTCAGAATTACCGGGATGTACTGCTGATGGTGAAACTTATCAAGAAGCACTGCAAAATATAGAAGTTATTATGCACGAATGGATAGAAACTGCTCAAGAATTAGGGCGTTCAATTCCTGAACCGAAACGGCGTTTGATGTCTGCCTAATTGATGATCATAAGCTGTTACGCAAACAAACATTGCACATCAACTGGTGAGGTTGTCTTTTGTCCTTTATCCTTGGTAAATACAAATGACTAATGACTAATAAAGGGTTACACGGAAAATAGGGCAATATGTAGGCGCATTAGCTTGCCAATGATGGCTCACCCTTCCACAAAAAGCCATTAAGCTTTTATAGGACTCATATTTAATTTGGTGAAAAAACTCCGTATACCTTGAAAATCTCTCTTACCCTACTCCCTACTCCCTACTCCCTACTCCCTACTCCCTGTCTACGCAAACAATTTCATGAATCAAGTCAGATTCCTATATATTTTTACTAATAAATAAACAATAACAACCATTTGCGGTGTTTTCATAACTCAATTTATCTGCTAAGAGTGACATAATTTTCAAACCACGTCCCCGCTCTTGTTCGTTGTCTTCAAATTCAGATATTTCTTGCAATTTATGCTCTAAATTAAATGCTTTTCCTTGAGATATAATGCGAATTTCTATATCTTCACTTGACCGAACTACTTGAATTTCGATAGGAGTTTCTTGTGGTAGGTCTTTGTGTGCATGTTCCACAATATTAGTAAAACCTTCTATCAGCAGTGTTTGAGATTGCCACCAAATTGTTGGATCAGACAAAGGAGGTTGATTTATCTGCTCGAACCACGATAAAACTAGAGGTAAATCGTTCAGATCCGTATTAATTTTGAGATAGATTTGTTGATGCACTTTTTAAACACTAAAACCTTTGTGATTGTGTTGATTGTTAACTGCTAACTGTTGACTTTTCAGAAATCTTCGCGGTGTCCAGATCCCCGACTTCTTTAAGAAGTCGGGGATCTTAGTTCTCACGAATGATTTAGGATTGCTATACTCCCAGGACTTACGCAGATAATGTCATTAATCAAATCGGAGTCCTATATGTAATTGGGTTTAAGCACGGAGCCTAATTGAAAATTTAGTAGCTTACAATGAGCAAAAAGTCAGATTTTTACACTCATGAATTCTGACTGTTGTATTCTGAATTATCCTGCAATTATCTAGTTAAAGTTTATGTTTAAAATCCTGATTATTGATGATGATCCAATTGTGCGAGTAGCACTCAAAAGAACACTCCAAAACCAAGGTTATGATACTACTGTAGCCAGCAATGGCGAGGAAGGCATTATTCAAGCAAAAAAAATACATCCGGCTCTAATTATTTGCGATTGGATGATGTCAAACTTAGATGGACTGGAAGTATGTCGGCAAATTAAAGCAGATCCAGAGATGGCAACTACTTTTTTCATTTTGCTGACTGCTAGAGGAGCTGCCAAAGGGGAGGAAGAAGATAGAGTTAGAGGACTTGACGCTGGTGCGGATGAGTTTGTCTCTAAACCAATTGAAATGAATGAATTAAAAGCACGTGTAAGAGCCGGATTAAGGTTACATCAGTTGAATCAGGATTTGCATACTCAAAAACAAGCTTTGGAAGTATTAAATCAGAATTTGCACACTCAAAAGCAAATTTTAGAAGCAGAATTGACAGAAGCATCCGATTATGTGCGATCGCTTTTACCTTCACCATTGGTAGGATCTGTAACTACAGAAGCTCTATTTATTCCCTCAGCACAGTTAGGGGGTGATAGCTTTGACTATTACTGGATAGATGATGATAATTTAGCAATTTATTTGTTAGATGTATCTGGACATGGAGTTGGTTCAGCTTTGTTGTCTGTATCTGTACTGAATGTTTTGCGATCGCAATCTCTACCCCATACTAACTTTTGTCAACCTAGTGAAGTTATGAAAGCACTCAATAATGCTTTTCAGATGAATAATCATGGTGATAAATACTTCACAATTTGGTATGGAGTGTATAACCGTCAGCAACGTCAACTTACCTACGCCAGCGCCGGACATCCATCAGCGGTGCTGCTATTTCCTACATCTTCAACTATCCAAGCGAAACAATTAAGTTCTCTAGATCTGCCAATTGGCTTTTTACCTGATATCAACTTTGAGGAAGTTGTTTTTGATGTCGAAGCTAACAGTTATTTATACATCTTTAGTGATGGCGCTTACGAAATTAATCAGCCAGATGGAAAGATTTGGAGTATTGATGCTTTCATCGATTTACTAATCAATTGTAGTCGGGCGAATACCTGTGATTTAAACGAAGTATTAGCCCATATTATGACTTTAAACGGTAAAACAAACTTTAATGACGATTTATCTTTGCTAAAAGTTAATTTTACTGAATGTAGCTATTAATATTCTCTGGCTGTGCAAGTATCTGGCGTTTAAAATCATCTTGATCAGCAAATAATTTAAATATTCTATCTAGCTTGGTCAGTTCAAACAACATTCTCACTTGGTCACTAACAGAACAAACAAATAATTGAGCATTAGCAGCTCGTACTGTTTGCATTGATGCTACTAAAGCACCTAAACCAGAACTATCAACAAATTTAACCTCTTTCAAATCAATCAACAAAATATCTACTCCATCCGCTACAATATCACTAATTTCACGACGCAATTGATTACCTCTAATTCCGTCTAAAATTCCAGCAGGTTCAAGGATTTTAACAGTAGGACTCATAGTTTGGTATGTTGGTTTTTAATTGTAGTTTAGACATTGCTATTGTGGCATTGGCTTTATAGAAACTGCAAGGGATTTTTTACATAATTATGACGTGTTGATAACGCAGGTCGCAGGTCGCAGGTCGTTTTTGTAACGGGGATTTATACCCCGCTCCAAAAACTTTGGACGAAGTCCGGTTTTAGACCTGATTTTTTTGATAATTAAGAATATAGATTGTAAAAAAATTACCTAGCTTAGTACTAATTTTTGACTATTTAACATCGCCGTAAAGAAACTACCGTCAACGCAGTGGCGAGAAATTTCAAAAGCTTCAAAATATCCATCTTTTTGTCCTAATTCCCGCGCCCAAAAGCGAGATAACACAAGTATGGCATCGAGTTGCATAAATGCTTTTGATTGTTCTGATTCATAACAATCAATAGCAGCAATTTTTTCCTCAATCACTGAAGTAATATCAACAAAAAAGTTTGGTTCAAACCCACGTAAAAAAACCGGTGGGGCTGAATACCATAAAGAAACGTTCTTGCGAGTAGCAACATTAGAAACTGCGATCGCACACACTTCATGGTCTCTATGTCCATATTTTTCTGGTTGTGGTGCGTGAGTAATAATCAAATCGGGTTGATAAAGTTTAATCGCTTCTTCAGTCACTTTGATGACTGCTTGTGTGGCAAAATTACACTCTTCAAAAGCATAAAATTCATAAGTTGCACCGATAATTTTACCCGCTGCTTCTGCTTCTTGATGACGTGTACCTTTAAGCGATGAACTAGAAAGACTACCATCAGTTAAAATTAGACAACGCACATTCCAACCCGCCTTAGACATCAAGCTGAGAGTACCAGCAGTGGGTAATACTTCGTCGTCAGCATGAGAATAAATTGTGAGAACAGTTCTTTGAGCTAGATTAGTATTCATAGGTGTAAAAATCCTCTTTACAGTAGATTGCAAGTAAATGAGGTATAAATTTTAAGCACAAATTCATACCTGTTCCCTACTAGATGGTTGCCAAATAGCAGCATGAATAATAGCCCACAACAAGGATAAGTTATAAATAGCCCAAGCGCTGTTAAGTAAGTGAACCCAAGGTTCATTTAAATTACCAGTTGCCAAACGAATTAGAGTCCATAATATTCCGGTAATAGTCAGAACAAAAACAATTAATTGAGGTACAATTAGCCGAAAATAAATTCCTGACTGGCGTTGTTTAGGTGTTACCTGAAATTTGATTGAACGTCCTGAAAATACACTCCACACAGCTTGAATCAACAAAGGAAATAAAGCGATCGCATATTGTTCCGAACGCCAAACTTCACTAGCCGAAATCCCCCAAGTAGCAACTAAAAATGTCAAACGATTAATAATAAAAGCTGGGAAGAAGTGAATGGCAAAATCAGGGCCATAACTTTTTACAGGAACTATTTCTGTAAAAAAATAAATGATGGGGCAACAAATAAAGATGAGAGTTGCAAAACCAGAAAAATAGCTGTACATCGTTTTGAAATAGTGCAAACGTTGCCAAAAAGATAGCCCTGGTTTTGCAAGTGGGTTTTCTCTTAATAGCACTTGAATAGTACCTTGTGCCCAACGTAGTCGCTGTTTCAAAGTCGAACTTAAATCTTCAGGTGCTAAACCTTTTGCCAAACTCTCATTATGATAAATAGATTTCCAACCAGCACTATGCAAACGCATAGCTGTATTCATATCTTCTGTAATACTGTTGCTAGATACACCACCAACTAAATCAAATTCATCCAAACGTTTCTCATCTTTGGCATATTCATCAGAAAAATTTTGCAGTCCGACACTAACCAACGCTTCACGTCGTAAAACTGCATTGGTTCCTGTGTAAAAAGCCGCATTCATGCCATCTTTGCCTTGTTGCAACGGCCCATAAAATAAATTGGCTCGATGTCCAAAAGGATCGCTGGGAGGAAGGTTGTAAAAGTCTTGACGAGTCTGGACAAAAGCAATGCGATTTTGTTCATATTTTCCGGCGACAATATTGTAGGTATAAAAATATGGCAGAACTCGTTTAAGAAATTGGGGTTTGAGAATGTGATCGGCATCGACAGTAACAATAAATTCTCCCGATGTTTCTCCTGAAAAAATCGCATAGTTGATATTGCCTGCTTTGGCGTGGTGGGGTACACCTGGCGTTTTGGGACGAGCAATGTAGCGAAAACGAGCGATTTCTACTAATTCTTGTTCTTTTTGATGGATAGCTGTTTCTAATAAAGTTCGTTCGATAATGAGGCGATCGCTTAGCGTTTCTTTAGAACTATCAGATTTTAACAAAAGAATCAACTCTTGCAGATTTTGCACGAATCCAGCAGCAGTTTGATCAAGATTTGATTCTGCTAACCATTGTTCTGCTGTTTGAGAATTAAGTGTTAGCTTTTCTAATTTCTGGAGATGTTCATATAAATGAGAACGTTCTGCGTCAATGCGATTAGCTTCTTGTTGTAATAGTGGTGAATGCAAATCCTCTATGCAGAGTTTTTCTGCCATCGAGCGCATATCAGCTGAGTTACCATCATCCAGTATATAAACTCGTAGTTTTGTCACGGGATAATCTATTGCTAGAGCCGCTTTAGCTGTTTGTTCGATTAGTTCTGGCGGCTCATTGTAACAAGTCACAAAAACATCTACAGTGGGATAGTCTGAACTGGGTATAGATGGTGTTAATTGATCGAGAGATTTAACCTCTCGGACTAAAGGACGCCACAGCCCAATGACAAACATCACGCCGCCAAAATAGCTATAAATTTCTGCTAGCATCAAGGGAATAGACAGCCACAGCGCATCAAAGTTAATGGAATGAGTGATGCGCCATTGCAAGTACCAAGCACCAAAAATTAAATTGATTTCTGCCAAATAGCGGAAAAGTAATGTTCTTTGTTTGAGCTTTGAGCGGCTATTGCCTAAAAAAGTTGATGAATTGTTAGTTATGGGAATAGAAGTCATGTTGAAAATGGGGAGTGGGGAAGAGAGACGACTGTCTTGACAATGGGTGTGGGGGTTTTCATACTCTGATTCAGCAACGCCCAATAAATTATCCCTGTCAAGATGACTGATAAAATCTTTAACTCATCTTCACAGGGATACTCTATAAACCAGTATTCCCAAGTTCAATTGATTGTTAACAAGCAAGGGGTTGGATTTGGCGAAGATCTGACAGGTGTAGGTATGAGATACTTCACCTATCTGAAATCCAGTAATTGCCAAAGCTATCAGAAACCAACTTGACTTTTGGCGTGGCAGTATGAGGTAAACCTCGACCAGAATCTTTCTTAGCTATTGCTTGAAACCAAGGAGAGCTCGTGGCAGTGGTTGGACTAATTATGGCTTGGCGATTTGTAACTGTATACAGTAAAGATTGCAGAATCATGCTATTTGTGCTACAAGTGAAACCAACTGCTGTTTTGCCGCTTTTCTCATAGAAGCCTTCATAAAAGCCGACAAGTGGGTTATAGAGGTCAGTTGTTGCCCGCAGTAATTCTTGAGCGTATTGATCTTCTGGCAGTAGGGCATGATAGGCAAAAGCCACAGCTGTACTCACCAATCGTCCATCTGGTACAGGTTTGCTATCATCTCCTAAAGCTACCCAAGGCTCTCCCCGTCCAACGATTGTACTGTGGACAGTATAGGGTTGACGGTCAATTAATGTAGTGCCTGAAGCGGTAAGCGTACCTGTGCGCTGATAGCGTTTAGCTTGAGCTTGGAGAATTGGTAATGCTAGCGATCGCATTTTTGGATCTAGACCAAATTCTAAACCATAAAGCAAGAAAGGATTGCTAACGGTGTATTGGTTGACTTTAGAGTTAGTATCCAAACGGCGGCGCTGGGTTGGAACTTGCACACCTTCTACTAAAGTGGTTTGATATTCACCCCCCACAGCAGAGCGTTCGACATCAAAACCCCACAATTGAAATGCACGGGCTGCATATTCCTCGTAACCCAAACGAATTTCGGGGTTTATACGGCTAAGTGTGCGTCCGTCCTGATTTTTGGTGACAACAGCACTAGAAATAATACCTTCGCGCACAACTCGCAGATATGACCAATCCAAAACAACTTGATCAACTGCTTTTGTGTATTCTGGATAATTGCTTTTTAAGTTATAAAGCGCTGCCAATATCCGTCCTATATCTAGAGATGACCAGCCAGTACCCTCAGCAACAGTATTACCACCATAATCTATGGGTTGGAGCGATCGCGTATCATAACCCCGACTTGGTAACTCTTTAGCAAATAATGGTAACTTTGTCAAGGCTCCTAAAAGATGGCGAGTGCGTTGGTCAAATTCCTTTGCAGAAATAATATTGAGTGTTCTGGCGGCATTCACAGCTGCGAGATAATCTCCCAATCCCCACAAAGTAGCACCTTTCAAATCACTGCGATCGTCAATTAATCCATTGTTGGAGTGATAATTTGCTTGAAAGTAACGCCATGCTGCTTCTGCGTAGCGCCGTTCAATGATCGTTAAAGGTCGAGCTAACTTAATTTTAGGTGTTGCTTGTTTGCTGCTGACTGGGGGTATGGGTGCGACACTGACCTCTGTGATTTTGGGGGTGGGGAGTGGAGACTGGGAATTAGCAGAGGTGTTGCTATTTGGCTTTGAAGAGGCAGTATTAACAAAAGCAGAAGCAATTAAGGGGCGATTTCCTCTGGCTTTGTAGTATAAAATCTCTAAAATTAGTCCGTTGGTGTTACCAGTTAGGGCTTTATTGGGTTGCTTTGTTTGCTCGTAAATCCCAGCGTAGTAACCATCATCTGGACTTTTGAGATCCTTGACAGCATCAAACAGTTTTTGAGCATAAGCATTATCTGGGAACAGATAACGCCAGCCAAAAGCAGCTTTTGTACTAACGCTGCGTAACTGTGGGTAAGGTTGGTTGGTATCGGTGATTGTTGCCCATTTTTCGCCGTTAGCGTAGACGGTGTTATAGAGAAAATAAGGTTCTTTATCTATATTGTCTTCTGTCACCGCAGTTAACTGACCCGTGCTATCATAACGCCGCTTTTGCACATCCAGCACCCTAGCAGCATAATCAGCCAACTCGCCTTGCAAGCCAAATTCAATCCCATCTAAGATATAAGACTCGCTAACGACGTAATTATTCGCGTTAGTGCTTTTGAAGTCGCGGGTATCTACTGGAATTTGCACACCATTAATCTCAACAAACTTAAATGGCTGCAAATTGATCGCCTTGGGTGCTTTGTAACCCCAAAGTTCATATCCCCTAGCGGCATATTCTTCGTAACCGAGTCTTCCTTCTTGCACCAGTAATGTTTTATTATCTGGTAGAACTGTAGCCCCATAGAGTTGTTCATCTTTAAGCGATCGCCCAACTTGCCACTTTTGGACAATTCCTTGTAGCCAATCTTTATATTGGGGATGGCAGGTACGAATCACATCAAATGCAGCTAACATTCGACCAATATCTAAAGCTGACCAACCAATACCACGCTCGATTGGATTGTTGCCATAATCCACCATTTGTCCGGTAGCTGCGTTATAGACTTTATTTGGTAAAGCATCCTCGAATAGTTTCAAACTGCTAAGGGTCGTTAAAAATTTATTAAGGCGAGCATCAAAGTCGGCTTGATCGGTTAAGTTAAGCGATCGCGCTGCATTCAGCGCCATCAGATAATTACCCATATCCCAGAGTGTACCGGAAGGATAACCACCAGTAGAGTTAGTAAATCCGGTTGCAGGCTGATAATTTTTGACAAAATATTGCCAAGCCGCACGAGCATAGGTTTGTTCTTCTGTTGTCAACGCAGATATAATGTTAGAACAAGCAACACTGGGAGTCTGCGACATCACTGGCAATGGGATGTAAAACCAAAATTGTGTTAATGTTCCAATTAAAAACAATGCAACCCATCTCCAGAGTTTCTGTTGAAAGCGTTTAATCATGAATGTTGCGTAATTATACTTTTTTTAACGAACCGCCAAAACGCAGAGAAGACACAGGGAAAATTTATACAAAAATATCTCCGCGTCCCCGTGTCCTCCCTTCTCCGTGTCAGTTCAAAGTTGTTCCCTTTTACTTAATGCCGGCCCAAACAATCAGCGGTTGTCCCACTTGTTTGTATAACAAGCTCTCTAAAATCACTCCATTATTGTTAGCGGTTAGAGCTTTGTTTGGCTCGCCCAAAGACTCATAATAGCCGTTGTACCAACCTTGATCGGATTTGAGATTTGTTTGCACAAAATCAAACAAAGAGCGCGTGTAAGCTGTATTATAAAGTACATGCCAGCCGATCGCAGCTTTGGCACTGAGAAAGCGCAAGTTGTTGTGTTTTTCTCCAGTATCTGCGATCGTCGCCCAAGGTTGCCCGTTGACGAACAAGCTGCTGTAAACGAAATAAGGAGCGCGATCTAGATTATCTTCGGTGAGGGCAGTTAATTGTTTTGTGGCTTGATAACGAGCGGCTTGAGCAGCTAGAATTCTATCTGCATAAGCTTTTGGCAAAGCCTGAAACCCTGTTTCTATGCCGTCGAGTATGTAGGGTTCACTAAGAACATAGTTATTTGCACCAGAGTTTTGAGAGTCGCGCTTGTCGTAGGGAACTCCTTGACCGTAGAGATTGACAAATGCGGCATTCGATTGATAGTTTAAGGCTTGCTTGACATCTAAACCCCACAGTTTCAAACCATAGGCGGCATAATTTTCATAGCCTAAGCGGCCTTCTTGATTGTACTGTTCTTTACCTTGCACAACAGCAGTACCGTACATTTGCCCATTTTTGGTGAGGCGTTCTACTCGCCAGTGCTGCCACACGGCTTGAGTGCGCGATCGCATCTGGGGATATTTTGCCTCTACAATCTTCAGCCAGATTGCCATCCGTCCCAAATCTAAAGCTGACCAACCAATTTCTTCACGTTTGTCTAGTTGACCGTAGTTAACAGGAATGAGAGTTTTACTGTTATAGACTTTATTGGGTAGTTCATTTTTATACAGAGGCATTGATGCCAGAGTTTTCAACATCCGGCTGAGTTTGGCATCAAATTCGGCTATGGATATGATACCTAACTCTTTGGCGCTAACTAAAGCAGCGATCGCAGCTGCTTGATCCCACATTGTCACGGAACTAAAACCATCGACGGAATTAACTAAGCCAGTTTGTTCGTTCCAGTTGCGCCTAAAATATGACCAAGCTTGACGTGCAGTTAGCTTTTCCTCTGGGGTTAGGGTTCCAACTTGGGGAGCAATGTAGGGAGTAATAGCTATAAGTTGACTGCTAGTAATTGGCGTCCCTGGCAAAACCATAGATTTAGCATCAAGTTTTGCTAATGTATCAGCCGCCTTGGGTGAAGAAGCAGTCTGGAGTTTTGCAACTTCAGGTTTCTTTACAGAAGAAGTGACAGAAAGTTGCTTAGACCAATAATTGAGACTAATGATCGCAACTACAGCAGTAATAACTCCTCCTACGGAAGCTAGTAAAGACAGGCTTTTAGGCGGTGGTTCAAAGTCAGAATTCATTTGCAAGCTACCTCTTGCTTGAGGTGTTTAAACAAACTCATTCTTCCCAACTTGGAAACTGAACTAACGTTCGTCTCTTAGAGTTTGAAAAGTTTTGGGCGAATATATAATTCGCTACAACACAAAGCTTAGTCCACCTCCTTTGGAAAACACGGAAAATCAAGATTTTGAAACCCACCTCCGTGGGTTTTGTCTGTATAGCCGGGGTTATTAGTATTAATTTAGATACAAAACTTAATTACGCGCTTCGCAGCGGTAGCGATAGCGTAGCGTAAAGCCTGCGGCATAGCTTCGCTTAGAGCGAG
>NZ_JCACKM010000010.1:0-2302 GCF_059505385.1 Desmonostoc vinosum | reverse complement strand
AGTCGCCTGCGGAGGGAAACCCTCCTTTACTCGCTGTCTCACCGTGTAAGCGCGTAAGCGCGTCAACCAAAACGCGAAATCTAAAAAACCTACCCATAAGAGGGAGGGAGCAGAGGGATGCACTTCTTTTGTCGGAGACCAGGGGATGAGGGAGTTAGGGAGAAAATTTCTCCGCGTCCCCCTTACGGGTTCGCTAGTTGCCTGCGGAGGAGCCAGGGCGATCTTGGGGAGCCACCCCCGTGGGCGGGTTTCCCGACTTGAGGAGCCACTGCGTTGCGGAGCGAGTGTGGTCTTGGGGGTTTCCCCCATGAACAACTCGCGTTGGAAACCCTCCTTTAATCACTGGACTCACCGTGTCTTTGCGTCCCCACTCCCCAATCTCAATGCATTTCGTCGTATTCTGGAGCTTCAACCCGTCTTGTTTCCATGCGAGGAGGTGGGAGAAACTCAGCGCGACGTATAGGAACCAATGGCTGTGTCGAGCCTTGATAAGGGTGAATAACCTGTACCGTGCGAGTTGGGCGCTGTTTGGGTGAAAACAAAGCTAATAAACCAGCAACAACAACACCACCACCGACGGTTAGGGTTACACCTCCCACCAACCAAAGTACAGGTGAAGACCACCAAGTACTTTCAGATGGTAATGCTGCTTTTTGCATACTTTGCTGAGCTGATTGCAGCTGTTGAGCGTTATAACTATCTAAAATTTTTTGGTTTTGAATTTTTGCCTGTTCGTAGTCGTCTTTTAAACGCTCCAATTCCGTTTTTAACCGTTCCAATTCGACGCGTTGCTCAGAATTGGGGACTACAGGTGGCTGAGTAGGTACTGCTGTTTGCCCATAAGGATTGTAAGGGGATTGCCCTGTTGGTTGCATGACCTGGGGGGCTACCACAGTAGCAGGCATTTGTGGGGCAACAGCGAAGTTAGGCTGTAGGGGGGTATTTGTCCCTTTGAGCAATACGAGAGCCGCCAGCCCAGCTACAGCGACCCCGCCGATAAATGCCATACTCTCACTCATCGCCTTTGCCTCTCAACTGCGATGTAACTATAACTGTTTGTAACTGACTCACTCTCACACTCATAACTTTTTGCCTACTTCTGTTCACATAATACTCAAACTATAAACGGATGTATCAGCTAGTTTTTTTACACCATGATATCCGATGTTAATATTCAATGCCATATCAGTCAAATTGTCTACTAGCAATAATGAAAAAACTATGCTGTATACTTTTTTAATCTACTTTCGCCATCTCATCAAGATGAGTATTTATGCTGTTTTCAGTTTCAGTGAGGCGCTTAGATAGCTGCCTTGAGGCTTTGACAAAATTCCGCGATCGCATTTAATCCTTGTTCGGGTGTACCTTCTGCTAAACGTTTGACAATGGCACTGCCGACAATTATGGCGTCTGCGCCCCAATCCTTTACCTGACGCGCTTGTGCGGCTTCGGAGATGCCAAAACCCACACCGATGGGTTTATCAGTAACACCACGAATTTGTTTGAGTAAATCTGACACTCGGCTTTCCAGTTGCGATCGCATTCCTGTGACACCCGTCACACTAACTAAATAGATAAATCCTTGACAAGAGCGAGCGATCGCTTCTATTCGTTCAGGTGAGCTAGTGGGAGCCACTAATAAAATCACATCAATGCCGATTTCGCTAGCTGGTTGTAACAAACCAGCTGCTTCTTCCAAAGGCAAGTCAGGTACTACCAATCCTGCCACACCAACCGCAGCAATTTCTTGGAGAAATTTCTTAATTCCTCGGTGTAAAATCGGGTTGTAATAAGCAAACAACACGATCGGCGAGCTGAGACTAGGAATAGTTGCTTGCAACATTTCCAGCACTTGCTCTAATTTGGTTCCTCTTTGCAAAGCACGGGTTGCCGCTGCTTGAATGACTGGGCCATCTGCTAGCGGATCAGAATAAGGTATGCCTAGCTCAATCAAATCTGCTCCATTTTGATCCAAAATTTGCAATGCTTTTGCTGTTGTTGCTAAATCTGGATCACCAGCAGTAATAAACGGAATGAAAGCGCAGTGTCCCTGCTGTCCAAGTACTTTAAAGCGATCGGAAATTCTTGTCATTAGTCATTAAGTCGTTAGTCATTGGTGAGCTAGTGCAGTCTTGTGGGTTTCCCCCATGAGCAACTAGCTCACTCGTAGGGTCATTAGACCTCTTGCAAAAGTCGGATACTAGCCAGAAAATAAATTTTCTGGCGATAACTCAAGTCGGTTTCAACTGACTAATAACAGTATTTTTAGTCCGTTTCAACGGACTTTTGCTATTAGGCAGAG
>NZ_JCACKM010000009.1:0-2323 GCF_059505385.1 Desmonostoc vinosum | reverse complement strand
TATGTTAGCGTAAGCTATCCGCTAACTACTCTCCCACACCTTTTTTCGTTCACCCGCCGTTTGGGTGGGGTGAAGGGAACGCTACAAAAACGCGCAACTGAGGTGTATGAGGGTTTGTCCGGAGAGGAGCAGGAAGCAGCCAAGCAGATTTTTTTGGAGTTGACGCAGTTGGGAGAGGGAACGGAGGATACCCGCAGACGGGTTTTATTGCGGGATTTGACAGGGGAGAACAGGGAACAGGTAATTCAAAAATTGGTGGATGCGCGGTTAATTGTCACTCAGGAAGAAATTAGGGAAAATCAAAAGTTTGTAGTGGTGGATGTAGCCCATGAAGCGTTGATTCGTCATTGGTTGCTGTTGAGGAAATGGTTGGATGAAAACCGCGATCGGTTGAGAGAAAAGCGAAAAATTGAAGCAGCTGCACAAGAGTGGAGAAATTTCAGTAAGGGAAAAGATTATTTATTTAAAGGCGGGCAATTAAAGAAAGCAAAAGCATGGCTGAGTTTGTTTGGGAGTGCGATCGCGTTTGGTTTTGAGGGGTTGGTTTGGAGGTGCGATCGGGTTGCTAGAATATTCAGCAAAACAAGGTAAACAAAAATGAAGGCGATCGAAGTTACTGGCAAAATCGACGAACTGGGAAACCTGATTTTAGATGAACCGATTCAAGGTACAACTTATCGCCATCAGGTACGAGTAATTGTACTGGTTCCAGAAGCAACAGAAGAGGCTGATCCCGATGATACACCCGTTGAAGAGATTAAAGCCAGCCTGAGAAGAGCTTTACATCAAGCAAAAACAGGGCAACGTCTACCACTATCTCAGATGTGGGAGGGAATTGATGCCGAATGAAGAACAACCGTTAGTTTGCATTGATTTAACCCCTGAATGCAAACTAAATTTGCGCGACCTCTCTAAGCGATTTCGTAATATTCGTTCTGATGTTGAAATGCTTACTGAGCAGCTACAACAGGGAAATATTTTGGGAGATAGAATTGGAGGTGTTGGTGAAGAGTATGTGGTTTATAAGGTGAGAGTTCGTAACAGTAATATCCAAAAAGGTAAAAGTGCTGGATATAGATTAATTTATCAAATTGAATCACCGACTAGTATTTTACTATTGACTATTTATTCCAAGTCCGACAGAGAAGATATTGCTGCTAATGAAATTCTAGATATTGTAGCTAATTTCAATAGAGAGGAAAGTTAAATAAGTTCAGGAAAAATTGTTGCTCTGATATTGATTTTAGAAGAAGCGATCGCATTTACTTGGTTTATTGGGAAGTGCGATCGCTCATTATGAAGCAAGCAGGAGTCACTCAAGCTTTGACTTTTGATCAACATTTCGTACAAGCAGGTTTTCAGGCTCTGATGAGATAAATTGAGGACTGAGTTACTTTTGAAGAGAGTGAAGCTTACGCGAGGTGAGTCGTTCGCGTTTTTTGGGTTTGATTGGGAGTGCGATCGCCTTTGTTTGGTTGGTTTGGAGGTGCGAAACTATTCTAAACTCCAGTCTATGGTGTAGTGCCTTTGTTCGTTAAGCCTGCTGTAATTGTTTTTGTTGCAGCTTTTGGACAGCTTCTACCCACGCAGGTGCTTTTTTACCATTAATAGGTGTCAGCTTTTGCCAGTGTTCTTGTAACTGGGTTTGTGTCAAGTGGGGTAACTGTTCTTTCGCCCAGTTAATCGCATCTTGGGCAGTTTTCCAATCTTTCCAGGGTTGTGATTGGGGACTACCCTTTGTGGTTGGAACTATCTCGATAAGTGTAGCTTCTAACCAAAGGTGCGCGCCTTCATCCCGCATGAGATTTTGACGTGTCATCAAGAGTGCGATCGCATTTCGGATCTGTTCGATATTCCACAACTGCGAGATATTTAGGGCTTGCTGAAAAAGTAACAAAAAAGCCTTTGAAGGATTAATTAGTTATTCAAGCAAGAGTCAAAGATAAGTTTTTATTGCCTGTAACTTGGTAAATCATAAGCCTCAATCATATTAGACGGGAAAAAAGGTGTAGTTTTCAAAAATAGACACAAAAAAGCCCTAAATAACCGTGACAGATGAGCAGATAGATTCATCACTAAAAAAGTCATAGCAATTGCAGTAAGAGAAGTGTGAGAAAGTTTCGCCATCACTCTATTAAGGCTGAATCTCATGAACGCTTGCCCAAACTTTCCCTCAAGAGAATTACGAATTCTTTCATCTTCCTTAGCTTGTTGCTTTTTTTCTTTACTAATATTGGCTGGTGGTCTTCCTAAAGGAACTCCACTGATTCTATAGGAATCCTATTTGATTTTTGAAAAAACTCCGTACATTTCAAGAGTGGCA
>NZ_JCACKM010000008.1:0-65642 GCF_059505385.1 Desmonostoc vinosum | reverse complement strand
TAGCTTCGCTTAGAGCGAGTCCTCGATAGCGTTAGCGTTAGCGAAGCGGTAGCGACACAGGAGCGTCGCGTCATTACGAATTACCAACTCAATTAGCGATCGCTAATTGAGTTGGTATAATTTTTAATTTGTATTCTAGAAAATCTTATAAACATGAATCGTCCCCAGACAGAGTTTTATACACCTTGGAAAGATATACTGCAAGAGTATTTTGAAGACTTTATGCAATTTTTCTTTCCTCAAGCTCACGCAGAAATTGATTGGACACGTAAACCTGAGTTTTTGGATAAAGAGTTGCAACAAGTTGTCAAAGATGCTGAACTGGGGCGGCGTTTAGTCGATAAACTTGTAAAGATTTATTTAATAGGGGGTCAAGAGACTTGGTTATTAATTCATATCGAAGTTCAAAGTCAGGAGGAAGAGAACTTTGCCCAGCGTATGTTTGTTTATAACTATCGTATCTATGATCGTTACAAGCGATCGGTAGCTTCCCTAGCGGTGTTGGGAGATGAGCAACTAAACTGGCGACCAAATCAATTCGGCTATCAGTTATTCGATTGTCAAATGCATTTTCAGTTTCCAACAGTAAAGTTGCTAGACTATCAACAACGGTGGTCAGAATTGGAAGCAAGCTATAATCCCTTTGCTACTGTCGTCATGGCTCATTTAAAAGCCTTAGAAACCCGCAGTAACTTCCAACAGCGTCTTCAGTCCAAACTGTTATTAACTAAACGACTGTATGAGCGAGGTTTTAAACGCGAGGATATTATCAACCTCTTTGGATTTATTGACTGGATGATGAGTCTATCAAACGAGTTACAGCAGGAATTTGAACAACAATTAATACAATATGAGGAGAAAAGAAAAGTGCCGTATATTACTAGTCTTGAAAAAAGAGCAATTCAAAAAGGAATTGAGCAAGGAATTGAGCAAGGTTTATTAGAAGGCATTGAATTAGCTTTAGAATTAAAGTTTGGTGATTCAGGACTTAATTTGATGCTAGAAATCTCACAAATTAAAAATATTGAGAAACTAAGAGCTATTAAAGCTGCATTAAAAACAGTCCAGACTGTAGAAGAGTTACAAAGTATTTATAGCAGGAGAGAGGGAACAGGGGACAGTGAACAGGCATAAAATAAACACTTTATTCCTTCTCTACACCCCTATACCCATGCTTCTTGAAAGGGCTAACCTTTACCAAAGACAACCCCAAGCGAACGTGCTATATTTTGTGGTTGCATTGCATCCACTGCTGCTGTGGGTTCATAGCCACAGTGAACCATGCAATCTGCACATTTGGGATTACCGCTAGCGCGACCGTATTGACTCCAGTCTGTTTGTGCTAATAATTCTTTGAAACTTGTATAATAACCTTCATTTAATAAATAACAAGGTTTTTGCCAACCGAGAACGCTATAACTTGGGCTACCCCAAGGTGTACACTCGTAGTCTTTTTCACCTATGAGAAAATCTAAGAACAGCGGGTTGTGATTAAAGTTCCAGTTTTTTTCACCAGTTTTGAGGGGAGATAGGATTTCTCGGAAAAGGGCGCGTGTTTGTTCACGCTTGAGAAAATGATCTTGATCTGGTGCCCACTCATAACTGTAGCCTGGAGAAATCATCATGCCATCAATATTCAAGCTGTCTAGGAAGTCAAAAAAGCCTTGCATTTCTTTAGGATCTGCACCATCAAAGATAGTAGTGTTTGTGGTAACGCGAAATCCTTGAGCTTTGGCAGCACGGATGGCTTTGACAGCAATCTCAAAAACGCCTTGGCGGTCTACACATTTATCGTGCAATTCTTGCATCCCATCGAGATGCACACTAAAAGTCAAGTATGGGGAAGGTTGGAACTTATGCAGGCTTTTTTCTAGCAACAAACCATTAGTACATAAGTAGACATACTTTTTGCGCTCAACCAATCCGCGTACAATCTCATCAATCTGAGGATGTAGTAAAGGTTCTCCCCCAGGAATTGATACAACTGGTGCGCCACATTCTTCGACAGCAGCAAAGCACTGTTCTGGAGTTAGGTTTTGCCTCAATACCTCCGTTGGATGCTGTATTTTACCACAACCAGAACAAGCTAAGTTGCAGCGAAACAACGGTTCTAACATCAATACGAGAGGGAAGCGTTTACGCCCTAGTATGCGCTGAGTAACAAGATACTTCCCGATATCCATAGCTTGTTGCAGATTAATCGCCATTTTTCCGATCGCTCCTCATTCGCATAGATCAACACCACCGAAGATATACAAGAATACAGTAGTTCTCAATTGGTTACAATACATGTTTTGGGAATTGGGGACTTGGTAATATCTCTCTCTGCTCTCTACCTCCCTGCTTTTTCACTTGACATATCCTTGAGATATAAACCAATTAACAGCGTCTTTCAGTGCTGCATTTAACGGAGATTGGGGTAAACCTAGTTCTCGTAGAGCTTTTGAGGCATCGTAGTACATGGGTTGTTGAGCCATGCGGACGCCATCGAGGGGTACAGAGGGTAATTTTCCTAAGGGGGCGAGGATTTTTTCTTCAATCCAGGCGACGCTCAGAGGTATCCAAGCGGGTATAGTTTGTTGGGGGGCGGGTAGACCTGTGATATCGGCAAGTTGCTCAAGCAATTGCTTAAGGGTAAGGTTTTGGTTGGCTAAGATATAGCGATCGCCCGATTTGCCTCGTTGCAAAGCTAGTAAATGTCCCCATGCCACATCACGCACGTCGATAAAATTTAGACCAGTATCCATATAAACAGGCATTTGCCGCCGCAAAAACCGCAGGATAATATCACCTGTTGGTGTCGGCTTGATATCCAAAGGGCCAATGGGGCTACTGGGGTTGACTATAACTACTTCTTGACCTGTAGCAGCCGCTTGTATAGCTTCTTGTTCAGCCAGAAATTTCGACTTTTTGTAGTCACCAACCAACTTTTCTGAAGGGCTTTGATGTGTCTCATTGACTACTTCACCAAATGAACCCACCCCAATCGCCGCTACAGAACTAGTATAAACAGTCCGATCAATATCTGCTTTGCGGGCATTGAGCAACACATTACGCGTACCTTGAACATTATGACGGTAGAGTAACTCGCGATCGCTTTGCCACAGCGAATAATGGGCTGCTACATGAAATAAATATTGGCAACCCTGCATTTTTTGCCAGAGATCCGAGTCATGCAAATCGCCTTTGACAATTTCCACCTCCAAACCGCGCAAATTATCCAAATTACTGCTAGGGCGTACCAGCGCTTTCACCGTATATCCTTGTTGCAGCAATAACCGCACCAAATGAGCGCCAATAAAACCCGTACCACCCGTGACAAAAACTTGCATTAATTCTCCTTGAAAGGGACTTTGGAATCAAGAGGACACGGTGACGCGGGGACACGGTGACGCGGGGAGTATAAATGAAAGTTTCTCCCCCTCTTTGCGTCTTACCCTCATTCCTTCATCTCTTCCTAAACCTGGGAAACCAATCATCCAAAATGGCGTAGACTACAGGGACAACAATCAAGCTGAGGATAGTTGAAGTTACCAATCCGCCAGCAATGGCCACAGCCATGGGCGATCGCAATTCAAAACCAGCACCAAAACCTAAAGCGATCGGTAGCATCCCTAAAATTGTCGAGGCAGTAGTCATCATAATTGGTCGCAGGCGCACTGGGCCGGCTTTGAGGATAGCTTCAGTGCGTTCTAAGCCAGCATCGCGCAGTTGGTTGATATAATCCACCAGTAAGATGGCGTTTTTGTTTGCTAGTCCCAGTAAAAAGACAAAGCCAATCAGCGAGATCATGCCAAAATCGCTATTAGTAAAAAGTAGTGCCAGCATTGCCCCCACCAACGCCAAAGGCAAGGAAACGCCAATAACCACCGGGTCTACCCAGCTTTTGAATAGCAAAATTAATACTACTACAATACACAGTGCTGATAAAGCCAAAGTAGTACCAAAACTGCCAAAAACTTCACCTAAACGGGCGGAATCCCCTTGCAAATCAAGGGAAACACCGGAGGGTAAAACCGCTTTGGCTTCAGCCACTACTTTATCTGTCGCATCACCCAAGGATAAATTTTTACCAAGATTAGCACTGATATAAGCTACACGTTGATTGTCCAAACGCTCAATTTGAAACACCTTGCCTTGTTGATTTGCTTCACCTGTAACTGTGACATCTGCGAATCCTGGTAGTTTCTCAATCCTCTGTTTAGTGGCTTTAGCAGCTTTGCTGAGGGCTTCGAGGTCATTACCCCTTAATGAAACTTGTAAGGGTTTTTGACCACCTGTATCGACAAATTGAATATCTTCAATACTGGTAGTTACTCCAGCTAAAACAGGCAAAGAGGAACGAAATTGGTCTTGGAGTTCCGCAGTTGTGATGTTGCGATTTTCCTTGAGCTTAACGTAAAGCGTGCCTTTATTCGGCTCACCCTCACGAGAACCAACGGTAGTAAATACAGTTTCTACTGCTGGCGATTTTCTCACCACATCTTCTAGTTTTTTGGCAACTGCGAGGGAGTCATTGAGGGGATTGGGGATTAGGGGTAATGGGGATTGAGGACTTGTACTGAGCGGAGTCGAAGTATTGGGGTTTTGACCCTGCTGTCCTGCTCCTGTGGGGATAGTTGGTAAGGGAGCGGTGTAAGCTATATTAAATTCGCCTCGGTCTAGTTTGGGAATGAACCCTTTAGGAATAAGCGGAATTAGGGCTATGCCGGCGATGAAACTGAGTATGGCTAATCCTATAACTATGCGCCGATGCCTTAAAGACCAACCCAACAGATCACGGTAAGATTGGGCAAAAGCTATGCCAATTTTTGATTCCCGGCGTCGAGAAGTCGCAGATGCTGGTTTTAGCCAGTAGATAGCTAGTACTGGCGATAAAGTCCGCGCAACTAGCATTGAAGCGAGCATCGCTGCTGAGACGGTGATCCCAAAGGGCTTAAAGAATTGACCGATGACCCCACCCATTAAACCTATGGGGAGAAAAACCGCAACTGCTGTCAAAGTAGCAGCCGTCACTGTCAACCCAATCTCATTGGTTGCTAAGAGTGCGGCTTGACGAGGACTTTCCCCATCTTCGATGTGGCGCATGATGTTTTCCACATCAACGATCGCATCATCAATAATACTGCCAATTACCAAAGCCAAAGCCAGCAATGTAATTGTCTCTAGGTTGAAGCCAAAAATCGCCATGACGATAAATGTCGCCAACAAAGATGTGGGAATCGCTAGTGCAGAAATTAAAGTTGCTCGCCAATTCCACAAAAAAGGAAAGATGACAACAATAGACAACAACACTGCTTCCAGCAAAGCATCTATCGTTGACTGGGTAGCATGACGGATATATTCTGCTTGAGTGGCAGCTAAGGTGAGTTTGACATCCTTCAAACTAGACTTTAACTTTTGTACTTCTTTCTCTACCCGACTTACCACTTCTAGGGTGTTAGCGCTACCACGTTTAATTACCTGAAATGCTAGTGCATTTTGCCCATTAAACCGGACTAATGTTGCTCCTGTTTGGGGGATAGCAGCGCTTGCATTAGCTGCTGTTAGTGTTGGGGATGGACTGGGAGCGCCCAATAGTGATACTTTGAGAACTCCTGGTAGTTTAGCGATCGCTGGCACAATTTGATCTTTCGCCAGCTTAGTTAAGTCGGTGAGATTTCGCGAGGGACTTTCAATAGCATAGCTAATGGCAGCTGACTCATTTAAGTTCAGAGGGATGATTTTATAACTTGCTCCCTGAGTTAAAGTCAACTGCTTCAGCCTAGTTTCGACACTGCGAGTCGATGTTTCTAAATTTGTACCAACAACAAAAGACAGACTGACGGCAGATTGACCCGGATAACTAGATGAGCGGATACTCTCAAGTCCATCTAGAGAGCGAAGGTTTTCTTCTATAGGTTTGGTAAGCTTTGCCTCTGTATCTACAGCAGTTGTCAAAGGTGCTTTGGCATTCACCACTACCACTGGGAAGGTAATATCCGGGAACAAAGCATATTTGAGGGAACTAAAAGCAAGAATACCAGCTACCGTCACAGCAATCCAAAAACTTATCGTCAGCCACGAAAAGTCAATTGCTAGCCTAGAAATATTAAAGCGTTCTCGTGCGGATTTTGAGCTACTCAGCTTGACCATTTTGGAAAATCATCGTGCGGTGACACAATTACTAGTCATGCTACATTAATCACCTCAAGTTTGGGAGTTTTAATACTTTTTTGATTCTTTAGAGGGATGGGGAGTGGGGAATGGGCTTCGACTTCGCTCAGCCCACGGCAGGGAATTGAGTATTAAAGCCGCAACGTTCAGGTTCAAAACCGCAACATTCAGGTTCAAAGCCGCAACATTCAGGTTCAAAAGCTCAAACCCTACTCCCTACTCCCCACTCTCCACTCCCTACTCCCTAATGACTTTCCGTACTAATTGTGCCAATTTATCAGCACTATCAGGAACTGCGATCGCTTTGGCATTCTCTCCCATCTTGGCTAACTTGTCTGGCGATCGCAACAAACTTAACACTTGAGTTTGCAATATCTCTGGGGTTAACTCTGATTGCTTAAATGTTAACGCTGCACCAGCTTTGGTAAACACGTCCGCGTTGTAAGATTGATGGTCTTCGGCAGCAAAAGGATAGGGAATCAAAATTGCTGGTGTTCCACACACTGCCAATTCTGTGAGGCTACCAGCACCAGAACGACTAATTGCTAAATTAGCTCGTCGTAATAGTGCTGCCATGTTGTCATAAAAGGGTAATGCTATATACTGTGGATGTCTGAAGCTGTCGGTGTCAGGGTCGCGATCGCCTGTTAAATGTACCACATATGCACCAGCGTCAAACCAAGCTTGAGCGGACTGGCGGACTAAATTATTCACCGCTACTGCACCTTGACTCCCACCAAACACCACAATTAAGGGCACACCATTAGGTATGGGTAAATCTAAAGTTGCATTAATTTCTGTATCTAAAAACTGTGGGCGCACGGGTGTACCAACGCAGACATTTTTGGCTTTGGGTAAATACTTAGCAGCCTCGGCAAATCCCAGCGCTACCACACTGCACCAAGGGCCAAAAAAGCGAGTAACTTTACCTGGTAGAGCATTAGATTCGTGGAAAATTATCGGTAACCCGAGGGAACGCGCGGCAATGACTGCGGGGCCAGCTATATAACCCCCTGTAGTGAACACACCTTGAAAGTTTCCCCGTTTGAGAAGTCGCCTCACTTCGAGAATTGCACCGATAAGTCCACCCAAGATGCGAATAGAGGAAAGTCCCAACCCTTGCTGAAACCCCTCAACTGCAATAGTATTCAAAGAATACTGTTGAGGAACAAGCTGAGTTTCTAACCGATTGGGTACACCTAGCCATTCGATTTCATAATCCGGCAATTTTTGTGCTAATGCGATCGCTGGAAACAAGTGTCCACCAGTCCCACTGGCAGCTATGAGTAATTTTATCGGTGCGTTTGCCATCAAAACTCTACCGTTTAGCGCTGAGCTTAATTAAGATAAAACAATTTCCTTGCCTTCTCTATCAAATCAGTAAACTATCACCAATGACTAACATTATCGCTCTAATACTGAAACGCCAACGCAAATTTCCCGTTAGCATCTGGCTAATTTTATCCCTGATCACATTTACCTGCATCAACAGTTGGCAATTTGCTCAAGCCGATACACCCCAGAATGCACCTGCTGAATTGAAAAATCTCTTGACGCAAATTGATGCAGCCGCTAGCCAAGGCGATGTCAAAGGTGTGATGCAATTTTATGACCCCAATTTTACCCATGGGGATAAATTAAACCGCCAAGCTCTCGAAAAAGGCTTAACAGCGCTCTGGCAAAGATATCCAAAATTAAAATACACTACACAATTACAAAATTGGAAATCTCAAGGCAACGCTGTCATTGCTGAAACTGTAACTACTATCACTGGCTTACCTGCTACTAATGGGAATAACTTAGCTCTCAATGCCACGATTAAATCGCGCCAACGCATCACAGGTGGCAAAATTGTCCACCAAGATATTCTTTCGGAACGTACTATACTAACCTCTGGTACCAAGCCCCCCCAAGTTGAGATCAAATTACCACAGCAGGTAAAAGTTGGACAGCAGTATAATTTTGATGCGATCGTTCAAGAACCACTAGGCGATGATTTTCTTCTAGGAACAGCATTAGAAGAACCTGTCAAACCAGAAAAATACCTTAGCCCTACACCTGTAGATTTACAACCACTTTCATCTGGTGGTTTGTTTAAAATAGGACGCGCACCATCCACCCCTGGTAGTCAATGGGTTTCTGCTGTGATCCTCCGCAATAACGGGATCACTATGGTAACTCAACGTATGGAAGTGTTGAAAAAATAAAATGTAGAGAGACGCGCCATAGCGCGTCTCTACAAGGGTTTAGGGTAACTAACAATGATTTCTCTCCAAAATCAAATCGTTTTGATTACAGGTGCAAGCAGTGGTATTGGTGCTGCTTGTGCCAAAATATTCGCTGGTGCGGGTGCAAAACTGATTTTAGCGGCGCGGCGTTTAGAACGTTTACAGCAATTGGTAGAGACGTTACATTTAACATCTGCACAAGTTTATTTGTTACAGCTAGATGTCCGCGATCGCAACGCTGTAGAGTCTGCTATCTCCAGCCTACCTGCTTCTTGGTCTGATATTGATATTCTGATTAATAATGCTGGTTTGAGTCGCGCTTTAGACAAGTTGCACGAAGGCAACTTTCTCGACTGGGAAGAAATGATTGATACTAACATCAAAGGTTTACTTTATCTCACCCGTTATATCGTACCTGGAATGGTAAACCGCGATCGCGGTCATGTGATCAATCTCGGCTCAATTGCCGGACATCAAACCTATCCCGGCGGTAATGTTTACTGTGCCACCAAAGCAGCTGTCAGAGCAATTTCTGAAGGCTTAAAACAAGACTTGCTAGGAACCCCTGTACGCGTCACTTCCGTTGATCCTGGCATGGTAGAAACAGAATTTAGCCAAGTGCGCTTTCATGGCGATATTGAACGTGCCAAAAAGGTTTACCAAGGAGTTACCCCCCTAACACCAGATGATGTTGCTGACGTCATATTTTTCTGCGCCACGCGATCGCCTCATGTCAATATCAATGAAGTAATCCTCATGCCAGTTAATCAAGCTAGCGCTACTCTGGTTCATCGGCTGTGAGAGGCTAGGGGTTAGGGATGAGGGGGATGAGGGAGATGAGGGGGAAATAACAAATACTCATTCCCAGTCCCCAGTCCCCAGTCCCCAGTCCCCAGTCCCCAGTCCCCAGTCCCACTCCCCACTCCCCACTCCCCACTCCCCACTCCCCACTCCCCACTCTCAAAGTCCATATCGCTGATAAACTTCACTAGCAGCACGATGCAGTAGAGAGTGACGCCAAACAAGAGATTTCAAATCGTCAGCGTAACCACCGCCAATTACGCAAGCCACGGGATAACCAGCAGCAACGCAGGTACTCAAAACCTGCATTTCCCGACGGAATATGCCAGCATCAGTTAATGCTAATTTACCTAAGCGATCGCCTATATGGGGATCTACACCTGCATCATAAAATATTAAATCTGGCTTGACTTTTGATATTAAATCTGGTAAGTAATTGGCTAAAGTTTGTAAATAAACATCGTCTTCCATGCCTACAGCTAGTGGAACATCTAAATCGCTGGTTTGTTTAGTACCAGGAAAATTCACTTCGCAGTGCATGGAGAAAGTGAAGACACTCTCGTCATCCTGGAAGATAAAAGCAGTGCCATCGCCTTGATGGACATCCAAATCGATGATGAGGATTTTTTGGACGAGTCTAAGTTTTTGTAAAACACGACAGGCGATCGCCATATCATTAAAAATACAAAAACCAGATCCATAACTTGGGAAAGCATGATGAGTGCCACCGGCAGTGTTGCAAGCTAAACCATGATTTAGTGCTAGCCTAGCAGTCAGTATCGTACCACCTACCGCTACACAAGTACGATTTACTAGAGCCGGACTCCAAGGTAAACCAATACGCCGCTGCGCCTTAGAATCTAGAGTACCTTCACAGTAAGCTTGAACATAGCTTGGGCAATGGACTAACTCTATCAAAGCTTGTGGTGGCCGCTCAGGGATATGAAATTGTTCTTGACTAGCTACATTGTCAGTTAATAGCAATTCATATAGTAGTCTGAACTTGGACATCGGAAAACGATGCCCTTGGGGTAGTGGTGCAATGTAATTTGGGTGGTAGATAATTGGCAAATCCATGCAAGTTCCCAACACTCATATGATCCATCAAGCGAAAACTACATTCTCACTTTACCGAAAACAGGGTGTGGAGTGTAGAGAAGAAAGAATAAAAAAATATCGAATATGTAGGGTACGTCAGTTCAATAAAGCCTTAACTCACAGAGAAATTATTCGTGCTGACGCACTATAACAACCAAACGAGGTAAAATTTATTAAGAACAAAGTTGCTAATTTCGGTAATTGTAGTTCCTTGATGTTAAGTTGATCAAAAAATAAAAGTACGAAAAAAAATAAATTTATTTTAGAGGATTTAAATTTTGAACTTTGAGTTTCCTAAAGGGGTTGATATAATGCAATGGATTCCACCGATTGCATTTATTCTAGCTGGCTTATTTGCTGGGATAATTGGTGAAAAAGTTATCTTTAAAAAGCTAAAAATATTTATTACCAAAAAACAGATCCCCGGAAGCGAAATTATATTTCAATCCTTGCACCGCATGACCTTCATTTGGTTTGTGATTGGTGGTTTCTTCTGGGCAATTCTGAGTTCTCCACTCAATGCAAACATTACCACAGTTTTGCAAAAAACTGTGACTATTGTATTACTGTACTCAGTAACTTTAGTGTTAGCAAGACTAACTGCTGGGTTTGTAAATTTCTTTCTCAGCAGAACAGAAAGAATTTCAGCATCGTTGATTTCTAACCTTGCTAAGATTGCCGTTCTAGTTCTGGGGACATTAATTATATTGCAAACCGTCGGCATTGAAATTACACCGATAGTTACAACTTTAGGGATAGGTGGTTTAGCAGTTGGCTTAGCACTTCAAGACACACTTGCAAATTTGTTTTCCGGCTTCTACTTAATTATTTCTAAGCAAGTTAGAACTGGAGATTATGTGAAACTAGACGCAGGTCATGAAGGTTACGTCACAGATATTACCTGGCGCAATACCACTATCAGAGAAATTTCTAATAACTTCATCATCGTACCCAATTCTAAGCTAGCTTCGGCAATTTTTATTAATTATCATCTACCAGCAAAAGAAATTACTTTAACGATGAATGTAGGTGTTGGTTATGACAGTGACTTGGAGCAAGTTGAAAGAGTAACTGTAGAAGTAGCTAAAGAAGTTATGCAAGAAATTGCCCCTGAATTAATTAGTAATGAACCATATATTAGATTTCACACTTTTGGGGATTCTAGTATAGATTTTACCCTTTACATGCGTGTTAGTGAATTCTTTGATCAACGAATGGGTAAACATATATTTGTCAAAAAATTACATAAACGTTATCAGCAAGAAAGAATTCAAATTCCTTTCCCAATCAGAGATGTTTATGTGCAAAATAATGGCAAAGAAGATTCAGCTATAGAGCTAAATTAAAGATCGTTTTTTCAATGGTACTTCAAAGCGATCGCCTGGTGTCGGTTCAATAACTTGTACAGAAAGATGATTCTTTTCTAATAACGAACGCAGTTCTGTAGTACTCCCTGCATACTTGAGGATTTTTGCGAGTAATCCCTCAAAAATCACATCTCCTCCAGCCGCTGTAGGTATTAATGCTTGAGGTTGCAACCACTTGATAACCTCCAAAACGCTATCCTTTCCTCTGATTAACGAGATTAACAAAGGTATTTCGATATCAATAGAAGGTGTAATTACTACATCAACTGGTGCAACCTGCTTAACTTCGAGAGAATGATATCCATGAGGTTCGTAGTAGACTTTGAAACCACTCTCTAACTCTTGCAGAAGATAGCCATTTTCTACTAGAAAAGGGCCAATTGGAGAGCCGGGAAAAGCCCTAATTTCTACTTGGTGATTCAAAGTAAAAGTTTCGCCATGAGCCAGCACCGTCACTTGTGTATAACCTAATTGTTGAACTACCTTAGCAGCATTAGGAGAAGCTACGACCTTGATATTGCGATCAAGTTGCTTGAGTGTTGGTGTATGAGCGTGGTCTTCTAAACCTTGAGATAGCAAAATCAGATCAATATTCTCTGGTATTGGGCGTTCTTGAGGTCGAGAACCTTCAAAAAACCAATTCAAATTGCCAAAAGTTAACGAACCAACCAGCCAAGGGTCGATTAATATCCGATTTTTACCAATTTCCAACAGCCAACTATTGCTATCGAACCAAGTTAAGTACATACCTACATGAAGATAACACCTGCTTCTATAGCAATCCTAAATCATTTGTGAGAAATTTAGAAATCGGCTTTGCCGACTTGAAGCAACTGGCGCGCGATTTCTAATCGCCGGGGTTGGTATTAATTTGGACTTTTCAAACAACCCCTAACGCACCGAAGATCTCGAACTGAGTGAAGTCCTTCGCGTAGCGTCTTTGACAGGAGAAGTCTAGGGAATTGGGACGCGGGGACACGGGGACACGGGGACGCGGAGACGCGGAGAAAATTTCCCCCTCATCCCCCTCATCTCCCCACTCCCCACTCCCTAACTATTTCCCATACATACAAACAAGTTACAGTTAGTAATTATTCTTTATTAAATGTTTTAAATATTTTAATCTACTCCTTAAATGTCTTAACTGTCTTAACTGTCCAGTTAACTGTCTTAACTGTCCAGTGACTGATCTTAACTGTCTAGTTAACTGTCTTAAATACTATTGTGTTTATTTAATAAATCTGAGATTATTGAAAACTGAAGTTACTTGATATTCCTTCAATAAAACAAAATAAATTACCTAAAAAATAATCTTTGACAAACAGTTATGGCCTATTTTTAGAATAAATATCTAAGTAGGTATTGCTATGTATATATAAGAATTTAAGAGCTTGAGAGAGTAAGGCTTAGGCTTAACTCACCGAAAAATATGGTACGTTATAGCAACGCTTAACGCACTCTAAAATTCAAGGTTTACTTGATAAATGACGTTTTAAAACTTAATTGGATAAGTTGATAAGTAAAAAATCTAAATATCTGCTGTAAGAAGAGTATCTAAAAACATCAAATATTGATCTATGAATGTCTACTTAAATAATTTCCCAAATTCTCAAGAAAAATTTTCAAATTTAGTAGAACTACTACGTTACAGAACACAAATTCAGCCAGATCAAAGGGCTTACACTTTTCTGCGAGATGGAGAAACTGAAGAGATCAGTTTAACTTACTCTGAATTAGACCAAAAAGCGCGATCGCTTGCCACCTATCTTCAATCTCAAAAAGCCACTGGCGAACGTGCCCTGCTATTGTATCCACCAGGTTTAGAGTTTATTGTTGCCTTCTTCGGATGTCTATATGCGGGTGTTGTAGCGGTTCCAGTTTATCCACCCAAACGTAACCAGAGCTTATCGAGATTGCGAGCGATCGCATCTGATGCTCAAACAACCATAGCACTCACCGTTAGCTCTACTCTCACCCAAATCCAGAGTCAGTTTGCCCAAGAGCCAGAGTTTGCCAATATGCCACTACTAGCTACCGATAGCATCGCTATCGATGGGGCATCAGACTGGCAACAAGTACCAGTAGATAGAGATACCCTAGCTTTTCTCCAGTACACTTCTGGTTCTACAGGAACGCCCAAAGGTGTAATGGTCAGTCATGGCAACCTGCTGCAAAATTCCGCAGACATCGACTTAGGATGGGAACACACATCAAATAGTGTCATGGTAACGTGGCTTCCTACCTTTCACGACATGGGGCTTATTTATGGAGTCATCCAACCCTTGTACAAAGGTTTCCCCTGCTACATGATGTCGCCAACATCCTTTATGGAGCGCCCATCTTGCTGGCTCCAAGCTATTTCGCGCTACAAAGCCACTCACAGTGCTGCTCCTAATTTTGCCTACGATCTTTGTGTACGTAAAATCTCTCCAGAACAACGTTGTTCCCTAGATCTCAGTAGCTGGCGTATGGCATTAAATGGAGCTGAACCAGTTAGAGCGGACATTATCAAACTTTTTACTCAAGCATTTCAACCCTATGGTTTTGACGAAGTTGCTTTCTGTCCTGGCTATGGTCTTGCGGAAGCTACCCTCAAAGTTACTGCGGTGCGAAAAAAGAGTCAGCCTGTATTTTGCACAGTTAAAGCAGATGCTTTAGCGATGAATCTGGTCTTGGATACTACTGGAGATGAACAGGGCGTGACGTTAGTTGGATGTGGATGGACTGAGATTGATACAAAAATCGTGATTGTTAACCCTCAATCCCTTACCCAATGTTCACTAGAACAAGTAGGCGAAATTTGGGTGTCTGGTTCGACTGTAGCCCAAGGATACTGGAGGCGACCCGAACAAACCCAGGAAACCTTTCAAGCTTATCTGACAGATACTGGTGAAGGGCCATTTCTCCGTACCGGGGACATCGGATTTATCAAAGATGGGGAGTTATTTGTCACAGGAAGGATCAAGGATGTAATGATCATCCGGGGACGAAATCATTATCCTCAAGATATTGAACTAGTTGTGCAACAGAGCCACCCAGCACTACGCCCTAGTTGTGGAGCAGCTTTTACAGTCGAGGTTAATGGTGAAGAACGCCTAGTGGTTGTTCAGGAAGTAGAGCGCACCTGGCTACGAAAATTGGATGTAAAGATGGTAGCGAGAGCTATCTGTAAAGCTGTCGTACAACAACACGAATTGCACGTTTATGCAATAGCTCTGATTAGGACAGGGAGTATTCCCAAAACTTCCAGCGGTAAGATTCAGCGCAGTGCTTGTCGAACAAAGTTTCTGGATAGAACGCTCGATGCATTAGCTTCAGTACATGGACATTCACAATGGCAAAAAAAGCTAGATGACAACAGCAAGCAACTTACACAAATTAGTACACCTTAGCCCCTATCTCATAAAAAGCACTATATGGTACTCATATTTGATTTGGTGAAAAAACTCCGTATACCTTAAAAATCTCTCTTCCTCTACTCCCTGCCTACGCAAATAATTTCATAAATCAAGTCAGATCCTTTAATTATGAAAACACAAAACGAGCAAGTTCCTCAAATGACAGTACAAACACAGAGCCACAACCAACAACATTCTATAGATGAAATTCAAAATTGGTTAATCTCTTACCTAGCACAAATACTAGAAGTTGCACCCGATGAGATTGATGTCAAGATTCCATTTGATGAATACGGTATGGATTCTGCATTAACAGTTGGGATGGCAGGAGATTTAGCAAATTGGCTTGGGTGTAGGTTTGAGCCAACTCTAATCTATGATTACCCTACCATCGATAGTTTGGCACGGCATGTAGCTTCGGTTTTAACTTCAGGTTGAATACTTGACTCTTGTTAAACTCAACAATCAAAAAAGAAAAATTTTTAATTGTTGAGAATTGATGATTTTAGTGTTGACTTTTATTGGCAAAAAACATGGTGGATTCTACTAAAAAATCTGAACAACAAAAACAGCCTCTCAATTTAGCAAATAATGCACAGCGAGAGAAGCATCGTAAGATAAATGACATCAATTATCGAAACAACCTAGCATCTAATTACACAGAAAAGATTCAAGAGTTAGATGATAACTTTGATTACGCTAGTAATAGCGCACATTATTGGAGTGAGCCTGGTTTATCAGTCCTTTACGGCACTCCACTTTACGAAGAAGCTTCCCCTTCACAAAAACTAGCTCTTAATCACCTGTATTGGGCTGCTGAGTATGACCATGTTGCAGCTAGTGAAGCAAGTACAGTTCAATACAACCAAGTGACAGCTGGTGTCTTTTCTCATTTTAGCGATTACGAAACACTCTGCTTATCTCTGTTCCATGAAACTGAGCAGGAACATTCACATATTCATGCTTTTCACACAATTGCCTACAAAACAAAAATTGCTTTATTAGGCAAAGCATTGCTGGGTAATAACCCTAAGAAAACCAAATCATTAGTTTCAGCACCTGTGCAACAGGTTTTCAACTTCAATTGGGCTAGCTCACCTTTTTCAGATTCACAATACAAGACTTTACGCTCCATTACCCAGATGATGCTCAAAAGTCAAACTAAAACCTATTCCTACTCTTCATATTTGCAGGATTTAGAGAACCAAGGTAAGTTTGTCCCAGCTTTTACTAAAGGTTATTTTGGTGTAGCAATCCCTCGACCTCTGCTACAGTTTTTCAATTTAAATTGGGGAAGTACGCCTTTCTTAGCCTGTCAGCATTACTTCTATCGTTACTCAGGTAATATGTATCTGAAGAATTTTGAACATGGCTATTATGACTACTTTAAAAATTTAGAAGCTAAAGGTGAATTCATTCCCACTCCAACGGCTGTTTCCTATTATCACCTCTTAGATGAATCTTTTCATACTACAACTTCCCAACTCCTAGCGAGAGATATTTACAAAGACTTTCCTAAACCAACAGCATATGAGCAATTGGTTGCGAACCTATTAGTTTATATGATGCAAACTGGCTTTGTAAATGGAATTTCTGCAGCGCTAGTAGCTGTTTTTAGACCTGATATCAATTTCATGCCATTCGTTTATAAACTATTGCGCTCTCGTGTCTTTGATATGTCTGAACAAGAAGCTATCCAATGGATGGAAAAGTGCTTTTGTCAAGAGCATGAAGGTTTTCATCAGAATTTTAAGTATCATCAACGCCTACTAAAAAATATCCGTCAGTTAACTAGCGGTATGGAATATTTGTGGCCAATTAACCGCGAAATGCGGATCATGGCTGAATCAGGTTCAATCAACAAGGCATTGGCAAGAAATACCAAGGCATTGCGAAACTTTTCTGAATCTATTGCTTGTTAAATCAGATATTTTTACCTAGATTCAAATATTCTTTATATAAGAACATTTGAATTTTTAAATTTAATAAAAGTCATATGGAATCTATAGCAATTGTAGGTATTGGTTGTCGTTTTCCAGGTGCAAATAACCCAGAAGCTTTTTGGAAACTTTTATCTAGCGGGGTAGATGCGATCGCAGAAGTCCCCTCAGAACGCTGGAATATTGATACTTTTTACGATCCCAATCCAGCAACACCAGAAAAAATGTACACTCGTCAGGGGGGATTTTTGGGACACATCGATCAATTCGATCCCAGCTTCTTCAGAATTTCACCCCGCGAAGCCAACTACCTAGACCCCCAGCAAAGACTACTTTTAGAGGTAGCCTGGGAAGCTTTAGAAAACGCTGCAATTGTTCCAGAAAACTTAGCAGATACCCACACTGGTGTTTTTATTGGCATCACCAACTTTGATTACCACAGGTTTTTATTCAAACATTTATCTAACCTAGACGCTTATAGCAGCACAGGTACTAGTCCGAGCATTACCGCCAACCGTCTATCTTATTTACTGGATCTACGTGGGCCAAGTATGGCAGTAGATACAGCTTGTTCTTCATCACTAGTGGCAGTTCACTTAGCCTGCCAGAGTTTACAAAACCGGGAGTCCAATCTCTGCTTAGTCGGAGGGGTGAACCTAATTTTATCTCCAGAGTCAACTATTATCTTCTCCCAAGCCCGAATGATAGCGCCTGACGGTCGCTGCAAAACTTTTGATGCTAGTGCTGATGGTTATGTTCGCGCAGAGGGTTGTGGTGTAATTGTTCTCAAGCGCCTCACAGATGCACTTGCAGATGGAGACCGGATACTTGCAGTCATTAGAGGCTCAGCAGTTAACCAAGATGGGCTGAGCAACGGCATTACAGCCCCCAACGGCCCGGCTCAGCAAGCAGTCATCCGCCAGGCTTTAAAAAATGCCCAAGTACAACCAGCGCAAATTAGCTATGTCGAAGCCCACGGTACAGGTACGTCTTTGGGAGATCCAATTGAGATCACATCCCTCAAAGCTGTGCTGAGTGAGGGACGTTCAACTGACCAACCTTGTTGGATAGGTTCAGTTAAAACTAATATCGGTCATTTAGAAGCCGCTGCTGGAATTGCCGGTTTAATTAAAGTGGTGCTGTCTTTGCAACACCAACAGATACCACCTAACCTGCATCTGAAGAAATTGAATCCATATATTTCTTTGGCAGGAACAGCCTTTGCCATTCCTACCGAATACCAGCCTTGGTTTAGCAGTACAGAACCACGCTTAGCAGGTGTTAGCTCATTTGGTTTCGGCGGCACTAACTCCCACGTCATTTTGGAACAAGCGCCACAAAAAAGTAGCGAGTGCATGGCAACTGGCGTTTGCAAGCAAGAAATTGCAGAACAACCGTTGCATCTTTTGACCCTATCAGCTAAGAATGAAGCGGCTTTGAAAGAACTGGGGCAACGTTATGCAGATTTCTTAGCGTCTCATGCTGATGTTTCTTTGGCAGATATTTGTTTTACAGCAAATACGGGGCGATCGCATTTTAACCATCGTTTAGCCATGGTGGTAGACTCTAGGGAGCAGTTGGTTGAGCAACTTGCAACTTTTGCAGATGGGCAAGACACGACTCAACTGATGTGCAATCAGGTAGGCAAAAAGCCCCCGAAGATAGCCTTTTTGTTTACCGGGCAAGGCTCCCAGTATATCAACATGGGACGCCAACTCTACCAGACGCAACCCATCTTCCGCAAAACACTGGAACAATGCGATGAAATCCTCCGCCCCTATCTGGAACATTCTTTGTTAGAGATTATGTACCCTGGGACTGGGGATAGGGGACTGGGGAGCCAGTCGCGTGCGGAGGCGTCCTCCGTTGAGCGAACTGGCGTGACTGGGGACTGGGTTAAGCAAGTTTCATCTTTGCTTGATCAAACTGCCTATACTCAACCTGCGCTGTTTGCTTTTGAATATGCCCTGTATCAACTATGGAAGTCTTGGGGCATTGAACCAAATGTAGTCATGGGGCATAGCGTTGGGGAATATGTAGCGGCAACTGTAGCAGGGGTTTTTAGCCTGGAAGATGGACTGAAACTCATTGTCCATCGGGGACAGTTGATGCAGCAGTTGCCAACTGGTGGCGAGATGGTTTCGCTAATGGCATCAGAAGCGCAAGTGCGACAAATCATCGCACCATTGCATGAGCGGGTGACAATCGCAGCTATTAACGGCCCTGAAAGTGTAGTCATTTCCGGAGCTAATGAAGACATTAGTAGTATTTATCACCGACTAGAAACCTTGGGGATCAAGGCAAAACGTTTGCAAGTATCTCATGCCTTTCATTCTCCTTTGATGACGCCGATGTTGGCGAAATTTGCGGCAGTAGCTCGTCAAGTTACTTATAAACAACCACGCATTTTATTAGTATCCAATGTTACCGGACAAAAAGTTGATGAGCAGATTGCCACAGCAGAATACTGGGTAAATCATGTGATACAACCAGTGCGGTTTGCTGACAGTATGCAGACATTGCGTACTCTTGGGTATCAAGTCTTTTTAGAGATTGGGCCCAAGCCAACTTTGTTGGGTATGGGGCGTCAGTGTTTGCCAGACAGCGAGGGTTTGTGGTTGCCTTCTTTGCGTTCTGGAATACCGGAATGGCAACAAATGCTCTCTAGTTTGGGTGAGTTATATGTTCAAGGAGCCAAGATTGATTGGTTGGGGTTTGAGCGAGACTATCCGCGCCAGAAAGTCGCACTACCAACCTATCCGTTTCAAAGACAGCGCTATTGGATTCAACAAGTAGAACAAACTATGAATGGAAAAAACTTAGCTGTAAATAGTAACAAACTGAACTCAAAGCTAGATGCTACTCTCACACCCAACAGACGAGAAGAAATTTTAGCCACACTGCAAACTTTAGTTGGGAATTTGCTGCAAGTCTCGCCAGCAGATGTTAACATTCATGCTCCCTTTTTAGAAATGGGTGCGGATTCGATTATTCTCGTCGATGCAGTGCGCCGCATTGAAAACACCTATAAGATCAAAGTTGCAATTCGTCAGTTATTTGAAGAGTTGACGACTATTGATACATTAGCCACGTATATAGACCAAAATTTATCTCCACAATCGGTTGAGTTAGATTCGCTCCAACCTAATTTCAAAGTACAACCACAACAGCTAGAGCAACCAACCTCTACACAATCAATTCCTGAATCGAGTTTTCATAGTACACAGGATTTTGCACACAGAGGAACAGCCGCTCCTGAGACTACCTTGGAACGAATTATGACGCAGCAGCTCCAAGTCATGTCTCAGCAATTAGAGGTTTTGCACGGCAACAGTTTGTCTGCAAAAAGTTTATCGCCATCTCAAAATAGGCAGTTGCCATCTGCTCAACCTGTAACCCCTACTGTTTATTCGCCCCAAAAAGAGCAACACAATCAAATTACTCCCAGCACAGAACCAGAGCAAACGTACCGTCAGCCATCTTCACCGCTTCCTCCCTTGCCAGTTAGACAGATTCCAGAAAGGGAAATTGACCTCCAACAAAAGCGCCATATAGAAGTACTAAGCGCCCGGTATAATCAGCGCCATCAAAAATCAAAACAGCTTGCACAAAGCTATCGTCCAGTACTAGCCGATAGCAGAGCTACAGCCGGGTTCCGTCTCTCTACTAAAGAGATACTTTATCCTATTGCGGGAGAGCAAGCACAAGGTTCCAGATTGTGGGACGTGGATGGTAATGAGTATGTAGATCTAACTATGGGGTTTGGGGTACTTCTTTTTGGTCATGAGCCACAGTTTGTAACAGAAGCTCTCGAAAAGCACTATCAAAAAGGTCTAAAAATTGGCCCACAGTCCAAATTAGCTGGAGAAGTTGCCCAGTTAATCTGCGAACTGACGGGTATGGAACGAGTGACTTTCTGTAATTCAGGTACAGAAGCAGTGATGACAGCGCTACGTCTGGCACGCTCAGCTACAGGTCGTACTAAAATTGCTTTATTTGCTGGTTCCTATCACGGTCAGTTTGATGGAATCTTAGCCACAGCAGCAAAGGGTGAGATTAAAGCTGTACCTTTAGCTTCAGGAGTATCTCAGAATTTTGTTGAAAATGTTTTAGTACTCGATTATGGAAATCCAAAATCCATTGAGATTTTGCAAGTCCATGCTCAGGAATTAGCCGCTGTATTGGTTGAGCCTGTACAAAGCCGCCGACCTGATTTACAGCCCAAAGAGTTTTTACAGCAATTGAGGCAATTGACAAAAGCATCAGGAACAGCATTGATTTTTGATGAAGTTCTTACGGGTTTTCGTATACATCCAGGTGGCGCACAGGCATGGTTTGGCATTGAAGCAGATATCGCCACTTATGGCAAGATTATTGGCGGTGGAACTCCAATAGGAGTGGTAGCTGGGAAAGCCATCTACATGAATGGTATTGATGGTGGTTTGTGGGACTATGGAGATGCTTCTTATCCACAAGCAGAAAAGATATTTTTTGCTGGAACCTTCAATAAAAATCACACAGGGATGGTTGCGGCGTTGGCAGTGCTTCAGCATCTTAAAAAACAAGGCCCCGAACTTCAGCAGCAGTTAAATCAGCGGACATCGCAGTTAGCACAGACACTTAACTCTTACTTTCAACAAGAAAATGTCCCCATCCGCGTTGTGCATTTTGGTTCGTTGTTTCGTTTTGCTTTTTCAGGAAATTTAGATTTATTTTTTTATCATTTAATTGACAAAGGTGTTTATATCTGGGAAGGACGTAACTGTTTTCTTTCTACAGCATATACCGATGCAGATATCGATTATGTAATCCAGGCAGTCAAGGAGAGTGTCAAAGAACTGCGAGAAGGTGGTTTTTTACCGTCAGGTTCAAGCAAGTTGTTTCCAATTGAGAAAACTCCTAATGGAACATCAAGCAGTTTGACAGAAAAAAAACAGCCGCAAGAATTTTGGGAACAAAATGGATCTGTGCTGCAAGAGCAGAATAATGTCTCCTATGTGAATTCGGTTGTTGCTGAAGAACTGAAAGTTGAACAAGTCTACGCACTTCCCTTAACTGAAGCCCAAAAGCAACTCTGGACATTAGCCCAGCTAGGAGAAGATGGCTCAGTTGCCTATCACGAATCTGTAACGCTGCAATTGCGAGGCCCATTGAACGCAACGGCAATGGGCAAGGCAATACAGAAACTAGTTGACCGCCACGAAGCACTGCGAACAAAAATCAGCCCCAAGGGGGATGTGCAAGAAATCCTACCTTTCTTTCAAATTGATTGTCCTGTATTGGACTTCAGTTGTGTAGAAGGCGGCCTATCTCAAGTCGCCCAGTGGTTAGACCAAGAAAGCCAAAAACCCTTTGATTTGAGCAACGGTTCTCTGTTGCGTGTGCATCTGCTCAAATTAGAACCAGAACTCCATTTATTGGCTTTGAGCGGTCATCACATCGTAGTCGATGGCTGGTCGATGGGAGTGATGCTCCGGGAATTGGGGGCTTTTTACTCAGCTGAGTCTCAAGGAACGATTTGTCAACTCAATCCCCCTAAACAATTTCGGGAATTCATCGAGTGGCAAAATCAGCATTGCCAGACGCAGGAGATGAAAATTTACCAATCCTACTGGTTAGAGAAATTGACCGCGCTCCCTGTTTTAGAATTACCCACCGATCGCATTCGCCCACCCATACAAACATATAACAGCAGTCGAGAAACTATTAAGCTTGATGTTCAAGTGACCAATAAACTCAAGCTGTTTAGTCGAGAACAGGGTTGCACCCTGCTAATGACACTGCTATCGGTTTGCATGACGTTAATTCATCGACTGACGGGACAGGACGATATTATCGTGGGGGTTCCTACATCTGGGCGATCGCTTTTAGGTAGTGAAGCTATAGTTGGTTACTGTTCCCATTTCTTGCCAATACGCAGTCAGTTAACGGGTAATCCTACGTTTGTAGAATATCTCAAACAGATGCGGGGTGTTTTATTAGAAGCTTACGAACACCAAGATTACCCCTTCGCTCAATTGCTCAATCAACTGAATCTCCAAAGGGACATCAGTCGCTCTCCCTTGGTTGACGTGAGCTTTAATTTAGAGCCATCTATTACTCTGCCACAGATGTCTCAACTGGAGACTAGCTTATTCCCTCAAGCCGTTAAATTTAAGGATCGGGATCTCCATTTAAATGTGACAGAACTAGCGGGTGAGCTATTAGTGGAATGTGATTATAATATCGGCTTATTCAATGCAGACACCATTGAGCGCTGGCTGAGTCATTTCCAAACTTTGCTGCAAGCAATTGTCACTGAGTCAAAACAACTTCTGAGGGAATTACCTCTGTTGACTGCTGAGCAACGACATCAGTTATTAGTTGAGTGGAACGATACTCAGGCGGATTATCCCCAAGATAAATGTATCCATCAGTTGTTTGAAGCGCAAGTAGAACAAACACCTAACGCCACAGCGGTAGTATTTGGGGAGCAACAACTTACCTATACTCAGTTAAACACGCAAGCGAATCAACTCGCCCATTATCTTCAAACACTTGGGGTGGGGCCAGAGGTACTGGTAGGTATTTGTGTGGAGCGATCGCTCTTAATGGTGATAGGTTTACTTGGCATTCTCAAGGCCGGTGGTGCTTATGTACCACTTGACCCAGAATATCCCCAAGATCGTTTGAGTTTCATGCTCGAAGATGCTCAAGTTTCGGTGCTGCTAACCCAACAGCGACTCCTCAGCAAACTACCCAAGTATCAAGCAAACTTTGTCTGTTTGGATACTGACGCTCAACAGATTTTCCAGTTGAGTCAGGACAATCCTACCACAGGTGTGCAAGCAACCAACTTGGCTTACGTAATTTATACCTCTGGTTCTACCGGAAAGCCTAAAGGTGTAGCGATGAATCAGCTTGCTCTTTGCAATCTGATACTGTGGCAACTGCAAAATATGACAACTTGTAATGATGCTAAAACTCTGCAATATGCTCCTGTCAGCTTTGATGTTTCCTTCCAAGAAATATTCTTTACCTGGTGTTCTGGAGGTACGTTGTTGTTGATTGGGGAGGAATTGCGCCGCGATACTTTGGCTTTGTTAGGTTTTATCGAAGAAAAAGCTGTTGAGAGACTGTTTGTTCCCTTTGTTGCTTTACAACAGCTAGCTGAAGTAGCTATTAGTAGCGGATTAGTTACTAGTCATCTACGAGAAATCATTACTGCTGGCGAACAGTTGCGAATTACTCCAGCCATTTTTCAATGGTTAAGCAAACTAACTGATTGTACTTTGCACAATCATTATGGGCCATCGGAGAGCCATGTAGTCACCACTTTTACTCTGACTAATTCAATAGACACTTGGCCACTACTGCCTCCAATTGGGCGACCACTCGTCAACACGCAAATTTATATCTTAGATAAGTATTTACAACCAGTGCCTGTGGGTGTGCCAGGAGAGTTACACATCGGTGGTTTGGGGTTGGCGAGAGGCTACCTCAACCGTCTGGAATTGACACAAGAAAAATTTATCTCCAATCCTTTTAGTACTAATCCACATTCCCGGCTTTATAAAACTGGGGATTTAGCACGCTACTTGAATGATAGTAATATCGAATACCTTGGACGTGTCGATAATCAAGTTAAAATTCGGGGCTTTCGCATTGAGTTAGGCGAGGTTGAAGCAATACTGAGCCAATATCCTGATGTGCAAGCATCTTGTGTCATCGCCCGCGAAGATAATCCAGATGATAAGTGCTTAATCGCTTATGTAGTGCCACATCAACATTTAACACTCACGATTAGCAAATTGCGTCAGTTCCTCTTGAGTAAACTGCCTCTTTACATGATCCCAAATGCTTTTGTGATCTTGGAAACGTTGCCATTAACTCCTAACGGCAAGATAGACCGCCGCGCCTTACCATCACCAAACCCAGAACTTAGCCGTTCGATCAGTTATGTTGCACCACGTAATTCCACTGAGAAAGCGATCGCAGATATTTTTACACAAGTTCTGCGAGTTGAACGAGTCGGCATTTATGACAACTTCTTTGAAATAGGTGGCAATTCCCTCAAAGCCACTCAAATCATTTCTCGGTTGCGAGAAACATTATCTCTAGAGTTTCCCCTGCGCCGACTGCTAGAACAACCTACAGTAGCTGACTTGGCTCTTGGTTTAGAAGAGATTCGCTCAACAATGCAAAAGCTACAAGCCTCTGTTAGTGACTCATTAGATAACCGAGAGGAAATAGAATTATGAAAACAATTGAAACGTTTTTGTTTGATCTAGCAAATCTTGATATTAAGCTTTGGGTAGAAGGCGATCGCCTCCGCTGTAATGCTCCTCAAGGAATAGTAACATCAGATATTCGTACCGAACTGCAAAATCGCAAAGCAGAAATTATTACTTTTCTCGAACAGGTTAATCCAGATGCTGATTCTGCTGCCAAGCCAATTGTTCCAGTTTCCCGAAATATAGATCTCCCGTTATCATTTGCCCAACAACGACTCTGGTTTCTTTACCAATTGGAAGGTGTAAGCGCCACTTACAATATGACAGGAGCGTTTGAATTGAGTGGTTCTCTAAATGTAGATGCCCTCAAACAAGCAGTAGGGGAAATCTTACAGCGCCACGAAGCCCTGCGTACAAGTTTCCAAGAGGTCGATGGTATTCCAGTACAAGTAATTGACCCAAACCCCACCTTGGATTTACCAATAGTGGACTTGCAACAAGTCAATCAACCAGAAGCAGAAACCGAAAGGTTAGCTCGCCTAGAAGCACAAACACCCTTTGACCTATCTCAAAGTCCCTTACTGCGGGTAAGTTTATTCAAGTTACACCCACAAAAGCATGTGCTGCTAATAAACATGCACCACATCACCTCTGATGGCTGGTCAGTAGGGGTCTTCATCCGCGAATTGTCCATGCTGTATGCAGCCTTGTGTATGGGAGAGCAACCACACTTACCCCAATTACCCATTCAGTATGCGGACTTTGCGGTTTGGCAGAGGCAGTGGTTGAGTGGGCATGTGTTAGCAGCCCAACTAGACTACTGGAAGCAACAATTAGCGGGAGCGCCACCTTTACTAGAACTCCCCACAGACCGCCCTCGCCCAGCGATACAGACTTTTCGAGGTGGAGTTGAGCGACTTCAACTAGACAGCAAGCTAACTTCTCTGCTGAGACAACTCAGCCAAGAGTCAGGAAGCACTCTATTTATGACGCTGCTGACGGGTTTTGTGGTGTTAATGTCTCGCTACAGCCGACAAACGGATCTGGTTGTTGGCTCGCCAATAGCGAATCGCAACCGCAAAGAGATAGAAGGGTTAATCGGCTTTTTTGTCAATACTTTGGCACTGAGATTTAATTTATCCCAACAACTGAGTTTTGCAGACTTATTAAAGCAGGTGCGACGGGTGACTCAAGATGCCTATGACCATCAGGATTTGCCCTTCGAGATGTTAGTTGAGCAGTTGCAATTGGAGCGGAACCTAGATCGTAACCCATTGGTGCAGGTAGTGTTTGCCCTGCAAAATGCTCCCTCTTCCTCTTGGGATCTACCTGGTTTAAAGGTTGAGGATATGCCTTGGGAACTAAACACAGTTCGAGTTGACCTAGAAGTCCACTTGTGGGAAGTAGCGCCAGGTCTTGAAGGTTTTTGCTGCTACAACAGCGATTTATTTGATGCGGCAACTATTGTCCGGCTGATGAAACATTTTGTGAATTTGTTAGAAGCAATTGTTGCAAACCCACAACAACCAGTAACGTTACTGCCGTTACTCAGCCAGCAAGAACGCCATCAAATGTTGATAGAGTGGAACGATACTCAAGCAGATTATCCACAAGACAAGTGTATTCATCAGTTGTTTGAGGAGCAGGTAGCGCGTACCCCAGATGCAGTGGCAGTTGTGTTCAAAAACGAACAACTCACCTACCACCAATTGAATTGTCGTGCTAACCAGTTGGCGCATTACTTGCAGTCATTGGGTGTAGGAGCCGATGTACTAGTAGGCTTGTGTGTAGAGCGCTCCTTGGAGATGCTCATAGGACTATTGGCAATTCTCAAAGCAGGTGGTGCTTACGTGCCCCTTGACAGTGAGTATCCCACTGAGCGCCTCAGCTGGATGCTAGAAGACACGGATATCTCACTGCTGCTCACCCAACAGCACTTAGTTGATAAACTACCGCCAAATCAAGCACAAAGAATCTTTTTAGATGAAGTTTGGTCACAAATCGACCAAAACAACCAACATAACCCAACTAGTGGAGTTAGAGCTTCTCATCTGGCAAATGTGATTTACACCAGTGGTTCTACAGGTAAGCCCAAGGGGGTGATGGTTGAACATCAAGGATTGTGCAACCTCGCTCAAGCTCAAATTCAAACTTTTGGTGTAGATTCCTCCAGTCGCGTTCTCCAGTTTGCTTCCTTGAGTTTTGATGCCTGCATATCAGAAATCTTGATGAGTTTGGGAGCAGGGGCAAGACTATACCTGGGAACAAAAAACTCAATCATGCCAGGTGTGCCGTTAATTGAGCGATTACGCTCCGATGACATTACCCATATCACCCTACCACCATCAGCACTGGCAGTCCTTCATTTGGCAGAACCAAGAGTGCTGCAAACAATCATTGTCGCTGGTGAAGCTTGTTCTATTGAACTGATAAAGAAATGGTCTGCTGAGAGAAACTTCTTCAACGCCTACGGCCCAACAGAAGCCTCCGTCTGCGCCACAATCGCAAAATGCATTTCACAAGACGAGAAAGTAACCATTGGTCGTCCTATTGCCAACACGCAAATTTATATCTTAGATAAGCATTTACAACCAGTGCCTGTAGGTGTGCCGGGAGAGTTGCACATCGGTGGTGTGGGATTGGCAAGAGGCTATCTCAACCGTCTGGAACTAACTCAAGAAAAATTCATTCCTCACCCCTTTGGTTGTGGTCGCCTCTACAAAACCGGGGATTTAGCATGTTATTTAAGCGATGGTAATATCGAATACCTGGGACGTATCGACAATCAAGTTAAGATTCGCGGCTTCCGCATCGAATTGAGTGAAATTGAAGCAGTACTGAGTCAACATCCCTTGGTACAGGAAAGTGTCGTTGTCGCAAGAGTTGATCACACTGGTGACAAACAACTGGTAGCTTACTTAGTACCCGCTCTCAAAAACAAAGTATTACCCCAGCAGTTGGTTCAATGGCAAACTGAGTACGTTAGTGACTGGCAAATGCTCTATGAGCAAGCATACGGTCAATCTCAAGCATCCTCAGATGACGTAACATTCAATATTACTGGTTGGAACAGTAGCTACACCAAGCAACCAATCCCAGCAGGTGAAATGCACGAATGGGTTGAGAATACAGTCAGCCGAATTCTGTCTGCTTCACCGCAACGAGTCTTAGAAATTGGTTGTGGCACGGGGTTATTATTATCTCGCATTGCTCCCAACTGCATTGAGTATTGGGGATGTGATTATTCTATTGCTGCCTTAGAGCATGTTGAGCAGGTATGTCAAACATTGGCTTTAAACAATGTGCGGCTACTGCACACAATGGCGGATAACTTTGCAGATATTCCTGCTAGAGAGTTCGATACTGTAGTTGTCAACTCAGTAGTGCAATATTTCCCCAGTGTGGAGTACTTGTTGCAGGTACTAGAGGGAGCAGTGGCAGCAATTGGTACTGTGGGTACTTTATTTGTGGGAGATGTTCGCAGCTTGCCTCTGTTAGAACCATTCCATGCCGCAGTGCAGTTGTCTCAAACTGCTGAGTCTACAAATATTGAGCAATGGCAGCGAATGGTACACCAAAGCGTCGCTGCTGAAGAGGAATTAGTCATCGACCCCAGGTTTTTCATCGCTCTCCAGCAACGTTTGCCTCAAATTACTGGGGTGGAGATTGTGCCCAAACGTGGTTATGCTCAAAATGAGCTAACCCAATTTCGTTATGATGTCACCCTGCATGTGGGTGGTGATGTCGCTTCAAGGATAGTTCCTTGGTTAAATTGGCAACTAGACAAGCTTTCATTGACACAGATTTCAAATCAACTGCAACAACAACCCCAGGTGTTGGCAATTAGGGGTGTACCGAATCAACGGGTGCAGCAAGCATTACAGGTTTGGCAATGGTTGGAAAATCCCCCAGTTGTGGAAACGGTGGGGCAACTGCGGCAACTGCTCGCACAACAGCCAACTGTTGGGATTAATCCCGAAGAGTTTTACCAACTCGGGCAGCAATTCGGCTACACTGTCCACACCAGTTGGTGGGAGAGTAGCCAGGATGGTTCCTATGATCTGGTGTTCTGCCGCAACGGTTTGATGCAAACATCTGAGGTACACAAGGTATTAGCGTTCTGGGATATTCAAACCGTCACTCACTCACCCTGGACTGACTACACTAACAATCCCCTACATGCCAAGTTAGTTCAGAAGCTAGTGCCCTTGGTGCGTTCCTTGATTCAACAAAAGCTACCCAATTACATGGTGCCAAGTGCTTTTGTTCTCCTCAAGGCTCTGCCGTTGACACCCAATGGTAAAGTTGATCGTCGCGCTCTGCCTTCACCTGATACAGCTAATAGAAATCTTTCTACTGGCTTTGTTTCACCTCGCACACCAATTGAAGCTCAAATCGCTCAAATCTGGAGTGAAGTTCTGGGAGTTGAACGCATTGGTGTTAAGGACAACTTCTTTGAACTTGGGGGGCATTCCCTGCTCGCTACTCAAGTGGTATCACGAATCAACTCAGCTTTTGGACTTGATTTATCTGTACAGATGATGTTTGAGTCTTCCACAGTTGCTGGAATAGCATCTTATGTCCAGGCAGTGGATTGGGCAGCAAAAGAAGATTTACTAGTTACACAAATGAGTGGCGAGTTAGTGGAGTTTTGATAATGACTAACAGCATTGTTGAATTTGTATGTCACTTGAGTGACTTGAGTATTAACCTGGAGGCTGATGGCGATCGCCTGCGCTGTCATGCACCGGAAGGGGTGTTAACTCCAACGCTGCGCCAGGAAATAGCCGGACGTAAAACAGAAATTATGCTGTTTTTGCAGCAGGCAAAGCAGCTTAAAGCTGCTCATCAGTTGCCCATTCAAAGAGTGCCACGGAACAATAACCTGCCTTTGTCTTTTGCTCAACAGCGGCTCTGGTTTCTGCACCAACTCTCACCCGAAAGTCATTCTTACAATATGCTGGCGGCTCTGCGGCTAGAGGGGTTACTGAATATAGTTGCATTGGAGCAGAGCCTGAATGAACTCATTCGCCGTCACGAGGTCTTAAGAACTACTTTTCTCACGGTAGACGGAAAACCTGTTCAAGTGATTGCCCCTCCTAGCTTTAAAGAGCAGGGGGAGAAAAATATTTTCATGCATGGTGATGAAATTGGCTTCACTTTGCCAGTTTATAACTTGCAAGGGTTATCAGCCGAGGAGCAAACTGACCAAATTCGACAAATAGCGAAGTCTCTTGCTTCCCAATCCTGCGATTTGGCTGTTGGGCCATTAGTACAATTCACCCTGCTGCAACTGAGTAACCAAGAGTGTGTATTGCTGTTGAAGATGCACCACATTATCTACGATGGCTGGTCTTTGAACATCTTCAACCGTGAATTGTCTCAGCTATATGTAGCTTTTACTCAAGGATTACCCAACCCGCTACCGGAATTACCTATCCAGTATGCTGACTTTGCTGTTTGGCAACGCCAATGGCTAACTGGTGAAGTTCTAGAAAGGCAACTCAACTACTGGCAGCAACAGTTAGCAGGTGTCCCTTTGGTGCTAGAATTGCCAGGCGATCGCCCACGTCCCCCAGTTCAGAGCTTCCGGGGTGGAGTTGAGTGTTTTCAACTTGATCGCAACCTGACACAACGTCTCAAGCAGCTGAGTCAAGAGTCAGACACAACCTTGTTTATGACTCTACTGGCAGCTTTTTTGGTGTTAATCTCTCGTTATAGCGGTCAGTCAAATGTTGTTGTTGGCTCCCCTATCGCCAACCGCAACAGTTCCCAAGTTGAGCAGCTAATGGGATTTTTTGCGAATACCCTGGCATTAAGGGGCGACCTTTCTGGCAACCCCACCTTTGCTGAATTCTTAGCGCAAGTGCGACAAACAACCTTGTCAGCCTACGCTCACCAAGACTTACCCTTTGAGATGTTGGTGGAAAAGTTACAGCCAGAGCGAGATTTGAGCCGTAATCCCTTGGTACAGGTGATGTTTGCTCTCCAGAATGCCCCACAGGCTTCTTGGAATTTACCAGGTTTAACTATTCACGATCTGCCCTTGCCACTTGATGAAACAGTCAGGTTTGACTTGGAAGTAAACTGCCAGGAAGTTATGGGAGTTCTGGAAGGTATTTGGAGTTACAGCACTGATTTATTTGATGCCACCACAATTACTCGCATAGCCCAACATTTTCAAACTTTACTTCAGGCAATTGTCGCAAATCCCAAAGCACGAATTTCCGAATTCCCTCTGTTAACTCCAGCAGAGCAACAACAGTTATTAGTTGAGTGGAACAACACTACAAAAGCATATCCCCAATATCAGTGTATTCATCAGTTGTTTGAGTCACAGGCACAGCGTACTCCCGATGCAATAGCTGTAATATTTGCAGGGCAAAAGCTAACCTACCGACAGTTGAATGAGCAAGCAAATCAACTAGCACACTACTTGCAAAGTCTGGGAGTCACAGCAGAGGTAATGGTGGGACTCTGTGTGGAACGCTCTTTAGAGATGGTTGTGGGTCTGCTTGGCATACTTAAGGCTGGTGGTGTTTATGTTCCCATAGATCCAGCTTATCCCAAAGAACGCATTGCTCATATATTGTCAGATTCACACCTGCCAATTCTATTGACTCAGCAAAAATTAGTTACCTCTCTACCAAACCATCAAGGACAAGTAGTTTGCTTAGACACTATTGGGGTAGAAATCTCTGCTGCAAGTGAATTTCTGCCCACCAATTCTCTAACACCAGAAAACTTGGCTTATGTAATTTATACCTCCGGCTCAACTGGAAAGCCCAAGGGAGTTGCGATCGCTCACCGAGGTTTGTGTAATCTAGCAACAGCACAAATCAGGCTATTTGGCGTGCAACAAGATAGCTGCGTTCTCCAATTTGCTTCTTTGAGCTTCGATGCTTCAATCTCGGAGATTTTCATGGCTATTTGTGCGGGGGCCAAGCTGTATCTAGGAAGCCCAGAGGAATTGCAACCGGGGCCTGCTTTGCTGGGGTTATTGCAACAGCAGAGGATTACCCACGTTACCCTTGTGCCGTCAGCACTCGCTGCTTTGCCTGTTGATGAGTTGCCAGCTTTGCAAACTCTCATCGTTGCAGGTGAAGCATGTCCAGCCAATTTAGTAGACAAATGGTCTGGTGGGCGACGTTTCTTCAATGCTTACGGCCCTACTGAATCCACCGTCTGTGCTACGGTTGCACAATGTCAGCAAGGGAAGCAAGCACCACCAATTGGTCGTCCAATTGACAATACCCAAATTTATATTCTAGATTCCGATCTTCAACCAGTTCCTATCGGCGTTCCAGGAGAACTGTACATTGCTGGTGTCGGTTTGGCGCGAGGCTATCTCAACCGCCCCGATCTAACTAATGAAAAATTTATCCCCAACCCCTTCCAAAGAAGCAGGGGAGCAGCACTTCGACTACGCTCAGTGACCGGGAGCAGGGGGAGAATAGAAAACCAATTTGCTAATTGCGAACTTTTATATAAAACTGGGGATTTGGCACGTTATTTACCAGATGGAAACATAGAATACCTGGGACGCATCGATAACCAAGTAAAAATCCGGGGCTTCCGGATCGAGTTAGGCGAAGTTGAAGCAGTACTCAGTCAACACCCAGCAGTACGAGAAACTGTGGTTGTGGTGCAAGAAGATATTCCTGAGCGCAAATACTTGGCGGCCTACATCGTTTTCAACCAAAACTTAGCAACTACTAACAGTGAGCTACGCGGTTTTCTTAAAGAAAAACTGCCCAATTACATGATCCCAGGAGTATTTGTGATCTTGGATGCCCTGCCATTGACACCCAATGGCAAAGTAGATCGTCGCTCCCTATCAACACCTCAAACAGCTCATCAGGAACTGACAGCAACTAAAGTAGCACCCCGCACTTGGATTGAAAAAACACTAGCCCAAATCTGGTGTGAAGTTCTTCACCGAGAGCTTGTTAGCATCCACGACAACTTCTTTGAGCTAGGAGGGGATTCTATTGTTAGCATTCAGATTATTTCTAAAGCTAATCAAGCAGGACTGCAACTCAATCCCAAACAGATATTTGAACATCAAACAATCGCAGAATTGGCAAGTGTCGCTCGTGCTGCTGTAACTGTCCAGGCAGAACAAGGTCAAGTAACTGGGTTATTACCTCTAACACCCATACAGCACTGGTTTTTTACACAGAATTTACCAGCATTTCATCATTTCAATCAAGCTTTTCTACTGGAAGTACCACAAGTTTTTGATCCTATCCTGTTGTCGCAAGTGGTACAGCAATTGTTGGTACATCACGATGCACTGCGCTTACGCTTTGTCCAGTCTGGTGAATATTGGCAACAAGTTAACACAGAGAGCGATGATATCATTCCTTTTTCCCAGATAGATTTATCAACAATACCAGACGCAGGGCAAAAAGCAACCATTGAAACTGCTGCTGCTGAACTACAAGCTAGCTTCAACCTCTCTTCTGGGCCATTGGTGCAAGTAGCCTTTTTTGCTCTCGGTAATGACAAACCCAGCCGTTTACTAATAGTTATTCACCATTTAGCAGTGGATGGTGTTTCATGGCGGATTTTGTTGGAGGATTTGTTTTCGGGTTATCAACAGCTTAGTCATGGTAAAGAGATTCAGTTTTCTCCTAAGACGACATCTTTTAAAGACTGGGCTTTGAGACTGAGGGAGTATGCACAGTCAAACACTCTCAAATCAGAGCTTGCATATTGGGAGGCACAATTACCTCAGCAGGTTTTGAGCATACCAGTAGACTATGCTTGTGAGACTAACACTGTAGCATCTGCCCGCACGGTGTCGGTATCGCTGAATATTGAAGAAACCCGTGCTTTATTGCAAGAGGTTCCCAAAGCTTATCAAACTCAAATTAACGATGTCCTGCTGACAGTTCTGGTGCAGGTTTTAGGTAAGTGGAGTGGTGATAATTCTCTGCTGCTTGATCTTGAAGGTCATGGGCGAGAAGATATCTTTGACGATGTAGACTTATCTCGTACAGTTGGTTGGTTTACAACAATCTTTCCCGTGCTTTTAACACTTAAAGCAACTGACAATTTAGGAGATAGCTTAAGGTCTATTAAAGAACAACTCCGCACTGTACCCAATCGGGGTATTGGCTACGGTTTGCTGCGCTATTTGAGTAGAGATGCAGAAATTACTTCTAAACTCCTAGCACTTGCCAAAGCTGAAGTCAGTTTCAATTACCTGGGGCAATTTGATTGGGGAATGCGAGAAGCTTCTATATTTAAAATAGCCCCCGAATCAATCGGTTCAGGACACAGCCTGCTTGGATATCGTAGTTATTTATTAGCTATTAATTCAATTGTATTAGAAGGGCAGTTACAGGTAGATTGGACTTACAGCGAAAATGTTCACCAACTTGCGACAATTGAAAGTCTAGCTCAAGATTTCGTTGAAGCATTGCGATCACTAATTGCTCATTGTCTAACTGTCGTTCCGGAAAACTATACATTTGATGAATCTAATAATCAGGTAATTGACGACCTTGCTCAACAATTAAATACTTACCAAAGTGAGGAAAATAAGCTTCCTCTACCTCTACATTTATTAGAACTTCCAGAGGAAATCTCTGAATTCCTACCTGAAGATACTGAATCAGTATACCCTCTTGCCAAAATGCAGGAGTTTATGTTGCATCATTACTCAAACACACGTCAAAAAACGGGAGTTTATCATTGCCAGCAATCATACGATTTTGAGGATAATACTCTTTCGTTAAATGCTTTTCAAAAGGCATTAGAGTTGTTAGTGCAAAAACATCCAACTTTCAGAACTGTATTTATTATTCTGAGTGGAAAACCAGTTGCTCAAGTGGTAAAAAATAGCCTGAATTTTTCAATCACTCAAGAAGATATTAGCCACATTAAATCGAATGAGCAAGAAAGTTATATTGATACAGTGATGAAGTGGGATCAGCAAAACTTATTCCAGATTCTCAATCCTAATCAGCCACTTTTTCGATTCTGGATTTTTCAAAAAGCCGAAAATAGATTTGAATTTTTGATGTCAATTCATCATGCAATTATAGATGGCTGGAGCAATATTGAATTTATAAACGAACTATACGAGTTATATTCTGCTTTGAAAAAAGGAGAAGAAATAACAATAGCTACCTCTGATATTGTGTATAAGGAGTTTGTGGCATTAGAGAAAGAAATTATTGAGTCAAAGAATGCAGTAAATTTCTGGAAGCATCAACTAAAAAATCATATATATAGACCATTGAACCCGTTAACAACTCCAGTGGAAGAAATAGAAGCTGTTACTGAAAAATACGATTTTAGCTCGGAAATAGTTGCTAATTTACGTCAATTATGTGGGAGATTGAGAGTTTCGCCAAAAGCAATTTTTTTGAGTACCTACCTTGACATAATTAAAACTGAAATTCAAGAAAACACGGTTACTGTAGGAATCGTTTCCAATGGTAGAACAGAACGACTATCTGAACCGTTCAGAACTTTAGGCTTGTTCTGGAATATGGTTCCGTTTTCTCAACCAACTATTGAAGATAAAAGCTTACAAATAAAAAATGTGCATCAATCTTTAATTAATATGGAACCCTATGTTAGGTATCCACTACTCCAAATTTTGTCAGATCAAGAAAAAACAGAGTTATTTTTTGCTACATTCAATTTTGTACAGTTTCGTAATTCCAAAAATATTCTGGCTCATGCTGGCTTGAATGTAAATGGGATAAAATCTCACGATCAGTTCAATTTTCCTTTAAACTATACTGTATCAATGGATTTTTCTGTAGGGAATATAAGTATAGCTGTGAAGTACGATAAGATGTATTTTAGTTACAAAGATATTTGCTCAATGCTGAATAAGTATATTGAATTATTAAAACATACACTTCATCCAGAAGCAGATGTTTAGGAAAAGAAAATACAAACTTGAATTTGAGTAAATCAAGTGTTTAAAATAAATACAATCCTTTCTAAATCATCAGGTTATACATCAATAGATAGGGCATTTAGTGAGTGTAAATAAAGTACTGATCGCTAAGTGGGTTTATCAAAAAATGTTTAGTTTATTGCTAGAATATGCCGACCCAAGTTGTTCAAGACCAATCTTTAATGAATGCTTCTTCAGCTTTTACTCAATTTTGGGAAAATGTGGGTGCGATCGCCGGCCCTTACTGGTATCCGACAAAATCAGAAAACAGAGCATTTTCAGACGTGATTCGCGCGTGGTTAACGCTGATTTTTCTGATTTTATTAATCATCGCACTTGTCGGTATAACTGCTTTTAATAGTTTTGTAAATCGGCGTTTGATCGATGTCATCATTCAAGAAAAAGATTATTCTCAGTTCGTCAATACATTATTAGTTTATGCCGTTGGACTTGTCATAGTAACGCTATTGTCAGGATTTACTAAAGATGTCAGAAAAAAAATTGCTCTTGATTGGTACAAATGGCTAAATAATCAAGTTTTAGATAAATATTTCCATAATCGTGCCTATTATAAAATCAATTTTAAATCCAATGTCGATAACCCAGATCAACGGATAGCTCAAGAAGTCGAACCTATTACCAGCAATGCTCTCTCGTTTTCAGCCACTTTCCTAGAAAAAGTGCTAGAAATGGGGACTTTTTTGGTAATTGTTTGGTCAATATCTCAACAAATTGCAATTCCTCTACTTATTTATACAATCATAGGTAATATTATTGCTATTTATATAACTCAAGAACTGAATAAGATTAATCAAGAGGAATTAGAATCTAAAGCCGACTATACATATTGTCTAACTCATGTTCGTAATCACGCTGAATCGATAGCTTTTTTTCAGGGAGAAAAACAGGAGTTAAATATAATTCAGCGCCGCTTTAATAAGCTGATTCAAGATACTAAACGTAAAATAGATTGGGAAAGAGGTAAGGAAATTTTTGCTAGAGGATATCGATCTATTATCCAAATATTTCCTTTTTTAATACTCGGCCCTCTATATATGAGAGGTGAAATTGATTATGGACAAGTTGAACAATCTGCTTTAGCTAGCTATATGTTTGCTAGTGCTTTAGGAGATTTAATCGGTGAATTTGGCACCTCTGGACGATTTTCCAGTTATGTTGAGCGTTTAACTGAGTTTTCCGATGCGTTAGAAAAAGTGATTCAACAACCAGAGAATGTCAGCACCATTAAAACAGTAGAAGAAAATCATCTCGCTTTTGAAAATGTCACTTTACAAACGCCTAACTATGAACAGGTGATCGTTGAAGATTTATCACTATCAGTTCAAAGAGGAGAAGGTTTATTAATTATTGGGCCGAGTGGTCGAGGAAAAAGTTCTTTGTTGAGAGCGATCGCCGGTTTATGGAATGCGGGTACTGGTCGTCTGATACGACCGCCTCTAGAAGAAGTTTTATTTTTACCGCAACGTCCTTATATAATCTTAGGAACTTTGCGCGAACAGTTGCTCTATCCTAATACAAATCGTCGAATGACAGATGCACAACTCGAAGATGTATTGCAACAAGTAAATCTACAAAACTTGCTCAGTCGAGTCGATGGTTTCGATACAGAAGTTCCTTGGGAAAATATCTTGTCATTAGGAGAACAACAACGCTTAGCTTTTGCTCGGTTATTAGTTACTCATCCTGGGTTCACTATCTTAGATGAAGCAACTAGCGCTTTAGATTTGCAAAATGAAGGAAATTTATATCAACAGTTACAAGAAACGCAAACAACATTTATCAGCGTTGGACATAGGGAGAGCCTATTTAATTATCATCAATGGGTTCTGGAACTTTCACAAGATTCTAGTTGGCAACTTGCAACCGTAGAAGATTATCGATCGCAAAAAGCAAAACAAATCGTCACCGATCCTCCTGAAAATGTTCAGACCACAATAGATGACCTTCCTACTGATGAGTCCCGAAGTCAATCAGGAATATTAACAGAAGTAGCCACAGGTGAAGGACTTTCTCATAAGGAAATGCAGTTATTAACAGACTCTCCCGTTAACACTATTAGAAGTAAGGCAAGCCTTGGCAAGTTGATCACTGGCAAGGACGGCTTTGTTTACCGCTATGATAAAGACCCCAAGGTGTTGAAATGGGTTAGAGTTTAATTGGGGACTGGGTAAGAGAAAATTCTCATGATTCACCTCGACCGTTGCCGCGCTGCTGGCCTAGCAGGTATTCCCAGATACGACGGATTTCAGCTTGGTTTTCCTGGATGATGGTGCGATCGCTTTCGGCGTTTTGGATCGAGTGCATCAGGATGTCTATAAGGCTGTGGATTTCTTCAGTATTTTGGCGGACTGTTTCTTGTAAGGAGAGTTGGTTGGTAGTGAGGGTTTCGAGTATGCGTTCGATGCGGTCTAGGCGATCGCTTTTTTCTTGGTCTGACATTACTAGCATTGCTAACCTTGTCAACTATTATCGGGTAAAGAATAGATTTGTTGCATAGATCTTTTTTTTGCCGGGCTACGCCCCGCTTCTCTACGAGACGCTTCGCGAACGCGAACGCTAACACGCAAAGGCAAGGCAGCGCGGTCTTGGGGAGCCGCAGCCGTGGGCGGGTTTCCCGACTTGAGGAACTACTGCGTTGTTCTGGTCGAGAGAGTTGTAGCAAGTGGCGTGGTTTCATGAGCAACTGCCGCGCAAAGAAAGAAACTATAATTGGACTTTTGCAAGAAGTCTAATGCAAAAGCCCCCTTCAAGCTAACCACTCGAAGGGGGATGGGAAAATTTTAATTTTATTCAGGCATTTTTGAAAAAACTTACAGTTGACCAATTGCCAAAGTTATGAAAGCTAAAATTGCACCAATGATATAAAACACTGCAACTACTTGTAATTCTGACCAACCAGTCAACTCCAAATGATGGTGTAGAGGTGCCATTTTTAATAAGCGCTTACCTTTACCATCGGGGCCTTTGGTGGCTTTATAATAACTAACCTGCGCCATGACAGAAAGGGTTTCTACAAAGAAGATACCGCTGAGAATAAACAGCGCTACTAAGCTGTTCGTCAACAGCGCTACAGCAGCTAAAGCGCCTCCCAATGCCAGAGAACCTGTATCCCCCATGAACACACGGGCTGGGTTACGGTTATGGGCTAAGAAGCCTAAGCAACTACCACTTAATGCTGCACAAAAAACCATCAAACCAGGGGCAGTAGGAGCAATTAAAGCACCTAAAGCGAGTAAAGCGATCGCTACTGTTCCAGAAGCCAAGCCATCGATGCCATCAGTTAAATTAGTAGCATTACTCTCTGCAACTAAAACAAATCCTGCTAGGGGCCAAAACAGCAAGCCTAATGGTAGTGAAAAGCTCACCCAAGGCAAAGCAATACTTGTAATATCAGAGGGTTGATTAAACATCAGCCACAGACAAAACACCGCTGCAAAACTGATTTGCAAAGCCAGTTTCATCTTGGGAGATATGCCTTTGTTCGACTTGCGGCGTAGGATCTGCCAATCATCAATCCAGCCAATCAAACCATAACTTAGTGTCAAAGCAGAAACGGCAAGCACTTCTTGGGCAAAGCCAGACAAAAAGCAAGCAGCTACCACCGCCACGGGTACGAAAAATATACCCCCCATTGTTGGCGTCCCTGCTTTTTTAAGATGGGCTTGGGGACCATCTTCGCGGATGATTTGTCCAGTTTTGAGGGCTTGCAGTAGGGGTATTACCCAATGGCCCATAACACCTGCACCCACCGCGCACAATAGTAGCGGTAGGGTAAGTGACATTCCTTGCCAGGGCAACCTATTCCCCATCCAATCAAAAATTAATGCTGCTACGCTTAGTCCTGTGACTAAGCCAGAAGCCAATCCAATTCCAGAAATATTTGATCCTTGGTTAGGAGATAATTTAGCGTCCACGGAAGTTTCCCTTCACTCCACACTACAAAATTCAATCCCAGGAACTAGGAATATTACCCAATTCCTAAATCTCAGAGGCTAATCCTCTTCTATTGCTACATCGTCATCGTCATCCAAATCATAGTCGCCAATTCCATCTTCCACACCCATTAGCGACTCTATTTCTTCTTCATCATCCAGAAAATCTGGTTCGTGAACGTCACGCGCGATGATTCGACCGTTGGCTTGCAACCAGTCTAATAGTGAGGACTCTTGCTTTAATGGAATTACAGCTGCTCGCTGATTGCGGGGTGCTTCACGTAATGGAGAATTTATCATATCGACCAACAAGACACGAAAAGGTTTACGTAACTTGACATTAAGAGTCTATCACTTGATACGGGATAATTTAGTTATTCATTCAAGTGGTGGATTAATAAATCCGCACTAGGGCAGAAATTTTTATTTAATGGTCGTAGGGTCTACGAAAAGGGATTATTAGTAATTTATATGACTCTACACATAGGCTCTGAATATTCTGTTTGTATTGATGAAAATTGAATCATTATTTTAGAGGTGACAAGCGATGATCACAAAAGCGGCTCTTATGGATGCGATCGCTGGCACAAATCGTGGTTTACTGGCAACTGAGCCACAGAAGCAGGCTATCTTAGCAGCGATCGCCACTTTAGAAGACCTGAATCCAACACCGCGTCCAGTAGAGGCTAGCGATTTGCTCAATGGCAACTGGCGTTTACTTTATACCACGAGCAAGGCACTTTTGAACCTAGATCGTATACCTTTATGTAAACTTGGTCAGATTTACCAGTGTATTCGCACAGAAACTTCCAGCGTTTACAACATAGCTGAAATTTATGGCTTACCTTATCTCGAAGGATTAGTTAGCGTTGCTGCTAAATTTGAGCCAGTTTCAGAGCGTCGCGTCCAAGTAAAATTTCAGCGCTCTATTATCGGTTTACAACGATTAATAGATTACACTTCCCCATCAATCTTCATCCAACAAATCGAAGCTGGTAAAAAATTTCCAGCATTTGATTTCGGCATCAGTAGTGACAGACAACAAGGTTGGCTAGACATTGCTTATATAGATAACGATTTGCGGATTGGCAGAGGTAACGAGGGGAGCGTATTTGTATTAAACAAAGTATAAGTTTGTGCAATAACACCATTTGCAAACGAGGGTAAGCGATTGTTTGATTCTTGTCAAGGGGGAAATTTGGGAAGTTTGGGGACTGGGGATTGGGGATTGGGGACTGGGAAGATGAGGAGACGCGGGGACGCGGAGAACAATTAATGACAATTCCCAATTCCCGTGGCTGAGCGAAGTCGTTCGCGGAGCGTCTCCGACAGGAGAAGCCCAATTCCCAATTCTCCAAACAGTCAAATAACTTAACAAACCAACTGCAAACAACCTTGAAGTTGTAGAGTGAAATCAATTAGCCCTATTTATTGGCGATTGATAACTAAAAGGGAAGATAATCATGGTTCAACGTGGTTCTAAAGTACGTATTCTCCGCCCAGAATCTTACTGGTTTCAGGATGTAGGAACTGTGGCTTCGATTGACCAAGGTGGCGTCATCAAATACCCAGTGATTGTCCGGTTTGAGAAGGTCAATTACTCTGGTATCAACACCAATAACTTTGCTCAGGATGAGTTAGTAGAGGTGGAAGCGCCTAAAGCGAAGGCGAAAAAGTAAGCAGCAAAGCCTTTTGGGGATTATTTGATGGGATGATAGAAGAATCTGTATTTCTTTTATATAGATCCCTAAGATCTCCACAATATTAAATTGCTTGCTGATTAGTTTAAATGCCTGAACTGCCTGAAGTCGAAACAGTCCGGCGGGGTCTAAATCAATTGACCCTTGACCAAAAAATAACGGGTGGAGATGTGTTACTTCAACGAACCATCGCCTACCCGTTTTCTGTCGGTGAGTTTATAGATGGAATTAAAGGAAGTGCCATTACATCTTGGCATCGTCGCGGTAAATATCTCCTAGCTGAACTCACCCCCTCATCCCCCTCATCCCCCTCATCCCTCCCTACCACTTGGCTAGGGGTGCATCTGCGAATGACCGGTCAACTATTATGGTTGCATCGAGATGAACCATTACATAAGCACACACGAGTCAGGTTATTCTTTGGGGATCAGCAAGAATTGCGCTTTGTTGACCAACGCACCTTTGGTCAAATGTGGTGGGTTCCTGTGAGTCTTGCAGTAGAAAGTATTATTACTGGTTTAGCAAAACTAGCAGTAGACCCGTTTTCACCAGAATTCACAGTTAAATATTTAACAGACAAACTCCAAAACCGCCGCCGTCCCATAAAGACTGCGTTATTAGATCAGTCAGTGGTAGCGGGATTAGGCAATATCTATGCCGATGAAGCACTATTTAAGAGTGGAATTTTACCCGAAACCCTTTGTGCAAATTTGCAGCTAGAGCAAATTGAACGTTTGCGAGTTGCGATCGCTCAAGTGTTAGAAACTAGTATTGCGGCTGGTGGTACAACTTTTAGTAATTTTCTCAATGTCAAGGGAGTTAACGGCAACTATGGTGGTGTAGCCTTAGTTTACAACCGCGCCGGAGAACCCTGTCGAATTTGCAGTAATTTAATACAGCGAACCAAGTTAGCTGGAAGATCCAGTCATTTTTGTCCCCAGTGTCAAATTTAAAGGGGAGTAGGCAAGAGGACGTGGGGACGCGGGGACGCAAAAAAGAAAATTCTCCCTCATCTCCCGCTCACTGAGCGAAGTCGTACCCTGCGGGAAGCAAGCTACGCGCAGCGTCTCCGACAGGAGAAGTGCATCCTCCTCATGCCCCGGTTACAAGCTAAAATCCTGTATAAAACAATTTACAAAATTGAGAGGAACTCATGGCAGTTAAAAGAGGGGATATAGTTCGCGCTGTCCGCGAGAAACTGGAAAACAGTGTAGAAGCAAAGGCTAGTGATTCTCGTTTTCCTTCCTACTTGTTTGAAACCAAGGGCGAAATTGTGGAAATCAAAGGTGATTACGCCCTTGTTAAGTTTGGGAAAGTCCCAACACCGAATATTTGGTTACGCTTAGATCAACTAGAAGAATTTAGCTAAGTACGGAACAGTTATTATTTTTGTCTGCATACGCTGGATGACATAACTAATGTAAACTTCTGATTTATGCAGAATATATTGCTTTAATCCAGCTTTATGCAAGCAACTTTGTTGACTAACGTGATTTTACCCCTATCCTTAGCTATTATCATGCTGGGAATGGGTTTATCTTTGCAGGTAAAAGATTTTCAACGCGTTACTAAGTATCCAAAAGCAGTCTCGGTTGGCTTGGTAAGCCAGTTAATAGTTTTACCAATCATTAGCTTTTTCATTGTTAAAACCGTACCCATGCAGCCTGCGATCGCAGTAGGACTCATTATCGTCGCCTTATGTCCTGGAGGCGTATCATCAAATATGGTGACGTATTTAGCTCGTGGTGATGTGGCGTTGTCAGTTACTCTCACGGTGTTGAGTAGTATCATCACCATATTTACTATTCCCATATTTGCGAACCTAGCACTACAACATTTTTTGGGACAAAGTGCAGCGATCGCATTACCCATTGGTTCGACAATGTTACAGATATTCCTAATTACAATGGTGCCGATTGCTTTAGGGATGTATATACGCTACTTATTGCCGGATACGGCTTTGCGTTTAGAAAAAGTAACTAATCGCCTAGCGATCGCTCTACTTGCGGTTATTATTCTGCTAATCTTGATTCGAGAGTGGAATCGCCTGCCAGAATTCATTTTGCAAGTGGGTATAGGGGTGGTGATGTTGAATGTGATCTCAATCTTGGCAGGATTGTTTATCAGCAAACTATTCCAACTCAATATTCCCCAGCAAATATGTATTGCCATAGAAGTTGGGATTCAAAATGGTACACTAGCGATCGCCATCACGGCTGGACTGCTGAATAATCCAGATATGGCGGTTCCTGGCGCTATCTATGGCTTATTTATGTATTTCACTGGCTTTGCGATGATTAGCTATGGCAGAAAGTTATCTGCTACTAATTCCATCAGTCAGATTAATTAATTACGAATTACGAATTAATTAACAGTATTGTTGTGGACGCCAAAATACCTGCAAAAAAGTGTACTGAGTTCTTGATTTAGATAGCATTAATATAGTAGCGATCGCACTCTACACCAGATTATGTCTTCTTCCTCAGATTCTCCTATTGTGTGCAACTTACCCCGTGTGACGATTATCGGTGCGGGTAGAGTTGGTAGTACTCTCGCCCAACGCATTGCGGAAAAAAACCTCGCTGATGTGGTGTTGCTAGATATTATTCCGGGAATGCCCCAAGGGTTAGCGTTGGATTTGGTTGAAGCTAGGGGAATTGAATTACATAATCGCCAGATTATCGGCACAAATAACTATGCTGATACATTTGGTTCGCAAATTGTGGTAATTACTGCTGGAATTCCGCGCAAACCTGGTATGAGTCGAGATGACTTGCTGAAAACCAATGCCAAGATTGTGGTGGAGGCGGCCAAAAGTGCGATCGCTCACTCTCCCAATGCTATTTTTATAGTCGTTACTAATCCTTTGGATGTGATGACTTATTTAGCTTGGCAGGCGACTAGTTTACCACGCGATCGCATTATGGGCATGGCTGGCGTGTTGGATTCTGCCCGGTTTGAAACTTTTATTGCTTTGGAATTAGGCGTATTACCTGCGGATGTCAAAGCGATGGTTTTGGGTAGCCATGGTGATTTAATGGTTCCTTTAGCCCGTTATGCCACTGTCAATGGTGTGCCGGTTACAGAATTGTTGGATGCAGCTACTGTTGAACGTTTGGTAGAAAGAACTCGTAATGGTGGTGCAGAAATTGTGGAATTGATGCAGACAGGCGGCGCATTTTTTGCACCTGCTTCTGCTACATCGGTGATGGTGGAATCGATTTTGTTGAATCAGTCGCGGTTGTTACCTGTGGCGACATATTTGCAAGGTGAATACGGTTTGGAAGATGTGGTGATTGGTGTTCCTTGTAATTTGGGATGTGGTGGAATTGCTAGGGTTTTGGAGTTAGGTTTGACTGATGGGGAAAGAGAGGCTTTGCATACTTCGGCGCAGTCTGTGCGGGAGAATATTGTGAGGGCGCAGGAAATTTTGGCTGGTGGTTGATCACGCAGAGGCGCAGAGGCGCGGAGAATGAGAGTTTGAGAGGGTTAAATTATTTATCTCTAGATGGATTTTTGTTGAAGTTACTGGGTCTCAAAGGCTATAGGGTTTAGTTTATATACAGGCTTAATTGTTTGTAATCGCTTTTAGTTGTGCGATCGCATCCGTAAATTTTGGGGCGATCTGCTTAACCTCTACCAGCAAAATTATACCATGCCAGAAATTACTCCCGAACAGAAATCGGCTCAAAGACTACAAGAAGAATCTGCTGTTGAAAAACCAAAAGAACTTACACCTGAACAACCAAAAGCAGCTGCTTTGGAACGACGAGATGCAAGGCGTAGAAGAGTTCAAAAAATTCTCGCTTATGTGGGTTTCCCTAGCTCTGGTGTTGGTATTGTAGCAACTATTAATTTTATCAAAAATGGTCAATGGATAGAAGCATTAGGAACAGCAACTTTAACTTTCATAGTGCTACTTTTAGCTATTGGTGGTAAGTTTGTTAAAGATATTATCAACCTAGTACTAGACAAAGTTGAGGAAAGGTTAGAACAAAGTTCAGATAAATTAGCCGATTGGATTGTTAATCAACTTGAAACTTTGATAGTAGGTATATGGTGGCGATTAACTTCTCCATTTCAACGTGAATATTATCGGAGGTTAATTTATATCTGTCGAGACTATCTAACACAGGGACTAGATAAAGATAAAAATTTAAAATTACAGCAAGTATTTATACCGCTTAAGATTATCGCTAAAGATGCTGCTAACGTCTATCCAGAAATGATGCCGCAGGTCAAAGAAGCTGATAACTCAAAGCAAAAACAAATTTGGGATTTTCTAGCAGCTAAGGAACGCAACAACAAGCCAACATATCCTCGTATAGCAGTGTTAGGGGCACCAGGATCTGGTAAAACCACACTTTTGAGATATTTAACTCTCATTTATGCAAAAAGACAAGAAAGAAAACTACATCCGAAAGCACCACGATTAATTCCCGTGTTATTGTATCTCAAAGATATACGTTTAGAAATTGTTAATAATAAACCATCTTTGGCAGAGTTAGTTACAGAAAAAGTCAAGCAGCAACAAAAAATTAAACCTCTAGTTCCACCTCCCAAATGGTTTGAGGAAAAATTACTTCAAAACAAATGTTTAGTAATGCTGGATGGTTTGGATGAGGTTGCAGATGAAACCCAGCGTCAACAGCTTAGTCGTTGGGTAGATGAACAAATGGAAGCATACCCAGACACGACTTTTATTTTAACTTCTCGACCATTTGGCTATAAAACTGCACGGCTACAACAAGAAGTAACAGTTTTAGAAGTGCAACCTTTCAATCTCAAACAAATGCAACAGTTTATTCATAACTGGTATTTGGAAACGGAGATCATGAGTAGTGCTGGAGAAAAAGATTTAGGAGTATGTGAACAAGCAACACAGCAAGCTGATGATTTAATTAAACGAATTAGAAATAGTAATCCACTCACAGCAATGGCCGTTAATCCTTTATTGCTGACGATGATTGCCACAGTCCACCGTCGCGGTAGTGCCTTACCTGGAAAACGAGTTGAGCTTTACAAAGAAATTTGTCAAGTTTTATTAGAAAAGCGACAAAGAGCTAAGGCTATTGATGATCCGCTAATAGCTACTCAAAAGCAAGCTGTTTTACAAGTATTAGCATTAGGATTAATGCTAAAGAACACTCGTGAATTCAAGTTGTCTGAAGGAGTTGCTCGAATCAAGGGTAAATTAGTGACTGTGGCTGGCAATGATGCTAATCCTGAAGAGTTTATCAAGCAAATTCGTGACGTTAGCGGGTTGTTAGTAGCAAAAGATATAGATATTTATGAATTTGCTCATTTGAGTTTTCAGGAATATTTAGCAGCAGTTCAAATTAAAGAATGTAATTTAGATAATTTCTTAACTAAAAACATTAATAATTCTTGGTGGGCTGAAGTTATCCGTCTTTATGCTGCTCAAAGTAATCCTAGCCATTTAATTCGTCAAATTTTAGCCATATCATCTCCATTAGTTGAAACTGTAGCACTCGCCTATGATTGCTTGGAAGAGGGCTTAGGTGTAGATTCAGACGTTCGGCAACAACTGCAAAGACAGTTAGATACAGATTTAGAAAGTGAACTTAGCAATGAGAGATTTAACTTAGCAGCTAATGTATCACTATACAGGCAACTCAAGAACTTAAGACAGATTGATGATGGTGTTGCAATTGATATGAGCTTTATCACTTGTGCAGAATATCAACTGTTTATTGATGAGAAGTTGAAAGCAGGTGAACATTACCAACCGGATCATTGGAAAACCTATAGATTTCAGCATGGAGATGCTAATAAACCAGTTACTGGGGTGAGAGCTAGTGATGCAGAGGCGTTTTGTAAATGGTTAACTCAGCAGCATTCAGCATTGGGATTTAGGTATAGGCTACCTACCTTGATTGAAGTTGAGGAGCATCCAGTTACTGAAAAGCAAGTAGGATGCTGGTGCAGGGACGAAGAACAGCTAGTACTTGCAGGAATAGAAACACTATATAAACAAAATTGGCGACAGCAATTAGCTGAGGTTTTGGTTTTTTCCAACGACCTTCACCTACACTTCAACGGTGTCCTCAACCGCGACCTTTACCGCAACCTCGACCTTTACTGCGACTTCGACCTCAATCTTGATCGCAGTCTCAATCTCGACTATGAGCGCGATCGCGATCGCAACCTCTACTACAACCTCCACCACGACCTCAACCGTGTCCTCAACCACGACCTTAACCGCGTCACCTACCGCGACCTCTACCGCGACCTCTACCGCGACCTTAAACACGACCTCAACCGCATCCTTAATCGTGTTTTCTACCACGACCACGACCTAGACCGTGACCTCGACCTCGACCGTGTTTTCTGCTACGACCTTGACTTCAACCACGACCGCGACCTCGACCGCGACCTCGACCGCGACCTTGACCGGGATCACTTCCTCAACCACGACCTCGACCACGACCTCTACCGCCACCTCTACCAAAAAATTAATTCAGGAAAAGCTAGTGATTTTTTACTTTTGTACTTTCCTTTAATTTTCTTGATTTTGATCTTTGATTTTACTTCAGCCCTTTATTTGGCAGTAACGAAGAACAAAGAAGCATTAAAAAAACTCAATTTAAATCGTGAACAATGTGAGATTTTCAGTGAAAAGTATGCCGAAATGAGAAATAATATTTTTCAATATTATGTATGGTTAGTGTTGCTAGATGAGAGACAAGCAGGACAAATGCCAGCGTGGGAAGGTATCAGGATTATCAGAGAAAAAGTTGATCAACAGACGTAATTTGTTATTGAGATTTAGTTTAAAAAGTTAATAGGGTGCGTCAGTACAAATAATTTCTCGGTAAGTCAAGGGTTTCTCGAACTGACGCACCCTACATATTAGACCTCTTGCAAAAGTCGGATACTCGCCAGAAAATAAATTTTCTGGCTGATAACTCAAGTCGGTTTCAACCGACTAATAACAGTATTTTTAGTCCGTTGAAACGGACTTTTGCTATTAGGCAGAGACTTGAGTCTCTGACGGTTCAAGTATTTTTGCAAGAAGTCTATTGGATATTTTTTGAAGTTCCTAAAGGTGCGATCGCCTTCCCTCTTCCCAGAACTTACCAAATGTTATGCAAAGACGCGCCATAGCACGTCTTTACAGTATCAATGGCAACTAGCGCTCGTACTCATCAGCGGGATCGCCGTAGGGGTCTTCGCTGGCTGGGGTGACATTACCGTAATATTGATCAGCAGGGTCGCCGTAGGGGTCTTCGCTGGCTGGAGTGACATTACCGTAATATTGATCAGCAGGGTCGCCGTAGGGGTCTTCGCTGGCTGGAGTAACCTCGCGATCGCGATAATCGGTATCCTGTTCATATTCCTCGTCGTTTGGCCCACCGAGAAATTCTTTGGCTTTGCGGAAAAAGTTGTCCACCATAATTTCTCTCCTATTCTCTAGTCTTTTTCTGTTGAGCTAAAATGCTGGGGCTTCCTGTGGCGCAACGTCCCTTAAATCGCGCCCAGTGGTACGCCCGTTATAACCTTGGAAATCTTGATACTGTCGCGCTTGCGACTCTGGAACTTGGATTCCTCCAGGTGGTGGTGTCACCCAGTTAACACGACCTTGGCTATCGCGGTAGTATACACGCCCATTCTTGGAAAGATAGTACTTGCCTTTTGCCCCCGCTCCTTTGGCATTTTTTTGCCTTTGGTAGAGGTAATAAAGAGCGGCTGCTCCTGCTAAAACTGCTACTTTTTGCCCTGTTGTCAATCCCTTTTTGGCTTGGGGTTGCTTAGTGGGGGGAGGATAATTCACATTTCTGCCAGCGGTATTGTCAACAGGTGGCGGCGCAGTTGTTCGAGAATCACCGCCACAGCTACTAAGCAGTGGGAGTGATAGCAATGCAGAGAGAAATACTGCCGTTGGTAATGAAGCTTTTTTGGGCTTTATGTATGTTATGTTCATCCGATTTCCTCATCACTCTGCGCTTAAGTAAATGTTGTGTTTTTATCACTAACTCCCAAAATTGAAAGAACGTTTACCGTTCATTTACAACACCACAGGTAAACCATTTGGTTGAAATGATGATGAAGTTTTTTCACTATTCCATCTTGCCTTTGAGAGAGGTATATTCATCCCAAAGAGGTATGCGGTTAATTAGGTAATATTTTTTATTGTGATATTTGCTGAGTTGTTAATTAATGGGGTGTTGAGTGTAGCGATCGCATTTCCACAGCAAATAATTTAATTTTGATATCGCGCTTATCCTAAAGTTAATATTCCAGCCTGATAATTTACTATCAAAGGCAGAATTTTCAACCACTGTGAACCTAACAATATTTCATTTATTTCATCCCCTGCAAAAACAGGAATCTCATACTCTTGTTCATCCAATAACACTTTACCTAAATAAATATCAAATCTTGCTTCTCCTTGTGCAGTTTGCAGAGGTTCATCTCCGATGTAGGTCCAGTTTAGACCATCTAAATCCTGTTTATTAATTGCCATAAATCCTGTAAAGCCGCTATCTAACATGGTATCCACAGGTAAATTTAATCCATTACTAGTAATCAAACTAATTTCAAAATATAGCTGCCCATTACTATCAAATGTACCCTGAATCATATTGTGCCAGTGGTTCCTGTCTCATTCAGACAAAAAACACAATGACGAGTATTTGGGTATTTCTCAATAGCTTTTTTATGAGCTTGCATATTATCTTCATCAATGAAGTAATCGCCACTATCCGGTTCTACTGCGATATACCAACCATAGTGATCCTCAATCCAATCAGGACACACCCGCTCAAATATTGCGCGACAACGCCGATAGAATACTTCATCTTCTGCTTTGCGTCTAGCAAGTTCTTCTGATGATAAAGTGCGTTCTGGAAATATCCTTCCCCTGCGAACTGATTGCTTTGGTGTTAATTGAGTCATATTTTTAACCTTAATTTTTACTGCTGCTCTCACTTTATTTTACGGTGAGATAAACTAATATAGGTCAGTTAAGCATTTCTTTCTTCTCTCTGCGTTGCGTTAGTTGTTATAACTGGGGAAACCCCCGCAACACACTGGCTTTTCTGCATGTTAGCGGCTTGTTAAATAAGTTAAGCACCCTAAAAATCTAGGATGCTTAACAAAAGAAACTTGTTGTCAACACAACAATATTGGAACTAAATTATCAACTTGCAGAAACTTTTAAATTACTGGGTTCTTTCAGATTACCTGTTAAAATTACACCTCGCTGATTAGCATGTAGATGACGCACAATTTTGTAAATTGCTTCTATTTGATCGGATGCGCCTGCTTTTTGGGCAAGTTTTTCTAGAGAAAGGGGAGCTGTTTCTTTTTGTAATACTGCTACTACTCGTGTTTGCAAGTCGAGAATGACCGCAGCAGCTTTTTTACCAGCTTCTACACCTGGTTGATGGTAAGCGTTGACGTTGATCAAGCTAGCATACAAGCCAACAGCACGTTCATACAAAGCAATTAAAGCCCCAACAGTCCGGGAATTAACTTGAGGAATTGTGACTGTAATCGAATCGCGATGATTTTCATACAGTGCTTGTCTGGTTCCTTGGAGAAAACCGCAAAGATAATCGCCTGATGTGACTCCAGGATCTATTTCTAGAGATGGGCTATTACGGTCTTCTAAAACTTCAATTAGGGTAGCAAAGAAATTGGGCACGCCTTCGCGTAACTGTTGCACATAAGCGTGTTGGTCTGTTGAACCTTTGTTGCCATAAACGGCGATGCCTTGATGAACAACGTTACCATCTAGGTCTTTTTCTTTACCCAAGGATTCCATCACCAGCTGTTGTAAATAGCGGCTAAATAAAAATAGGCTGTCCTTGTAAGGTAGGACGACCATATCTTTTTCACCTCGTCCGTTGCCAGCAAAGTACCAAGACAAGGCAAGCATCGCCGCTGGGTTATTTTTCACATCTGGTATGCGGGTAGCGTCATCCATTTCTTTTGCGCCTTCTAGCATGGCACGAACATCAATGCCTTGTAGTGCCGCTGGTACTAGCCCTACAGCAGACATTTCTGAGGTGCGTCCTCCCACCCAGTCATACATGGGAAATCTGGCTAGCCAACCTTCAGCTTTTGCCAGTTTATCTAAGTTGCTATCAACGCTGGTAATGGCTACTGCATATTGAGAAAACTCTAAATTTTGTCCAGCGTAGGCTTTTTTAACTTCTATCATGCCGTTACGAGGTTCTGGTGTTCCTCCAGATTTGGAGATTACCAGTACCAATGTGCTAGCAAGGCTATTTCGCAGATGAGTGAGGACGCGATCGATACCTGCGGGATCGCTATTATCGATAAAGTGAATTTTCAGAGGTGGAAAGTCAGGGGCGAGGGCTTCGGCGACAAATTGAGGGCCAAGGGCGGAACCGCCAATGCCAATGGAAATAATATCAGTGAAGCGGTTTGCTCTGGGAGGATGAATAGCACCTGTTTGGACTTTTTCGGCAAAGGCTTCGATTTGTTCCAAGGTTTGGACAATTTCTTGTGTAAGTTCTGGAGTTGGTGCTAAGTCAGGATTTCGTAGCCAATAGTGTCCAACCATGCGGTTTTCGTCAGGATTGGCGATCGCACCCTTTTCCAGTTCCGCCATATCAGCAAACGCCTTTTCAAACTTCGAGCGCAACGACTCCACAAAAGCGTCATCAAACCGCATCCGACTTACATCTAAGTACAGTCCTAATCCCTCGTGGAAATACAACCAGTCCTGGTATCGTTGCCAAAGTGCGCTAGCATCCATAGGGAAATCTCAAGTAAAGTGTTTTTCAAAAACCAGTTTAATTTATAGGTTACAGCGATCCCTGCCTAGCCTTATACAGTTTACAGTTTTAAGTGTTGAGTTAACTCCTTTGTTTAAACATCTGGCATAGGGATGACACGCAAAAATTTTATTATTTCACCCCTAATTTCTATACCTATTAAGTAATCATCTAAGGTAAAGCGGTGAAAAATGCCCTCATTGTCAAGTTGTCGCAGATCTGGCAAACTATGCATCTGCAACTTTTGGGCAAACTCAATAAACACAAAGTCATATACCCGCTCGTAGGCTGCGGATTCTAAATTTTTCAGGTCTAGCAAAAAAGACCTGGCATAGCGCACTTCCAAACTCACAGTCACTTACCTTACAAAAACATTAACAGTCGTAATGCTTCCTCATGGGTTAAAATGTCCCACGGTTGCTGCGATCGCTTGACTTGTTGTATGGCTTTTAGCGTATAAAAGTCACAATGTAATGCGTGAAGAACGCTCCAAACGCTTTGCAAATCTTCATCAACCAACTGCTCAACCAAGTGATGCATTCTAATTCGCAGCAAATTCATTATGAAAATTACCCATAACCAAACATCTACAATAGTGTTCCCAGAAAATGGGCAGGGATTGAGGGGGATGAGGGGGATGAGGGGACGCGGGAGATGAGGGAGATGAGGGGGACGCGGGGACGCGGAGAATGACAAATGAAAATTCCCCATTCCCCAGTCCCCAATCCCCAGTCCTCATTCCCCATTCCCCAGTCCCCAATCCCCAGTCCTCATTCCCCGTGGGCTGAGCGAAGTCGAAGTCCACTCCACATTCCTATAACAAAAACTAAATCATGACCGACTATCTCATTTTCTTAGCAATTTCTACGGCAACTTTTGCTTTGTTCAGTCTTGGACTCAATTTACAATGGGGCTTCACAGGGTTAATTAATTTTGGCCATGTGGCTTTTATGACCCTTGGAGCATACACAACTGTGTTGCTCAGCTTAAAGGGCGTTCCTGTGTTCATTTCAGCAGTGGCGGGAGCGTTTGTTGCAGCTTTATTAGGTTTGGTAATTGGTTTAGCAACTCTGCGTTTGCGGGAGGATTACCTAGCAATTGTGACTATTGGTGTTGGCGAATTGATTCGCTTGGTAGTAAATAATCAAGAGTTACCTGTGGGTGATACTTGGACATCTGGAGCTTTTGGTGTCCAAAGTTACCCAATACCTTTATTTACAGAACCAAATTTGGGGGTACGGTTTTTCATGATGGGGCTGCTGACATTGCTTGCAGCTATAGCTTGTTTCACATTATGGCGATGGGTTCGTACTGCCCAAATATCGTTAGCTAATGATTCTGACAGAAGAATAGTTAATAAACAAGAATACTTGTCACGTTTAATAGTAGGAATTTTGTTGGCACTATTGGTGGTAGCAATTTATATTTCTGGATTAATTGCACTATATAATTACAACCCAAAAGCAGGTTTGATGTTGTTGTCGCTTTTGGTATTAGCATTCGTGTTTTGGCGGTTGGAAATTTTAATCAGATCGCCTTGGGGTCGAGTTCTCAAAGCTATTCGTGAAGATGAGGAAATTCCCAGAGCAATGGGGAAAAATGTTTTTTGGTATAAACTACAATCTCTCATGTTAGGGGGTGCGATCGCAGGCGTTGCTGGTGCTTTCTTCGCTTGGCAACTCAGCGCTATTTATCCTGATAATTTTCAACCGCAGCTTACTTTTGACTCTTGGATTATGGTAATTTTAGGCGGCTCTGGAAATAATGTTGGGACAATTTTCGGCGCGGTGATTTACTTTGCTTACGATGCGATGACGCGAGAAGTATTACCGAAAATTCTTCCCTTTGATGAAGCGCGATTAAGTGCATTCCGCATCATGGTAATTGGTCTTATATTAATGATACTAATGATTTGGCGACCTCAAGGTATCTTAGGGAAAAAGGAGGAACTCACCCTTGGTAAATAACCATTCATCTCAATTTCCTCTGGAATCATCTCAAATTCCCCTACTAGCAGCTTCTGGACTTTGTAAAAGCTTTGGTGGTATCAAAGCAGTTAATGACGCAAACATTGAAGTTGCAAAAGGTAGCGTCACAGGTTTAATTGGCCCCAATGGTGCTGGTAAAACTACTTTGTTTAATCTACTTTCGAATTTCATTCGCCCTGATAAAGGAAGAGTGATTTTTGATGGCGAACCAATTCATCACCTGCAATCGTACCAAATTGCTCAGCAGGGGCTAGTACGTACCTTTCAGGTTGCTCGAACTCTCTCGCGGTTGTCGGTATTAGAAAATATGCTGCTGGCGGCGCAAAAACAAACGGGTGAAAACTTTTGGCAGGTGCAACTACAACAGCACATCGTCGCCAATGAAGAAAAGCAACTGCAAGAACAAGCGATGTTCCTGTTAGAATCAGTGGGTCTGGCAAAAAAAGCACACGACTACGCTGGTGGTTTGTCTGGTGGACAACGCAAGCTGCTAGAAATGGGACGGGCGCTAATGACAAATCCCAAGTTAATTTTGTTGGATGAACCAGCAGCAGGGGTTAATCCCAGACTAATTGATGATATATGCGATCGCATTGTTACTTGGAACCGTCAAGACAGCATGACATTTCTAATTATCGAACACAATATGGATGTGATTATGTCATTGTGCGACCGGGTTTGGGTGCTTGCTGAAGGGCAAAATCTGGCTGTAGGAACTCCAGCAGAAATTCAAAGCAACACCAAAGTTTTAGAAGCTTATTTAGGAAAATAGAGTGCGATTATTTTTCTCTTCCACACAGCAAGAAAGGATTTAAGAGGGAACAGAGAGCAGGTTTTCAAACCTGCCCAAATATTGGGTTCCAGAGGAACTAAATTTATGACAGTAGATTCATCTACCACTACAAAAATAGTTGTTAATAACGTTCCAAAATCTATGTTGAGCATGGGGTAAGTTTGAGTTGAATAGCTGGTAACTTTCATCTTCTTATTTCTGTTGCCTTTTTTCTAATTCGCATCAGGCGTAATTACAAATTACGAATTACGAATTACGAATTATCCCTCTCCTTCTATTGGGTGAACCATTTGGGTGAATTAAAAGTAATCGAATTGGGTGAGGTCTTTTGAGAGTCAACAACTTTACTGTGTAAGTGTCTCAAAACAATTAGCAAGGAGTAATAAAAATGACACTTATGACTCAAGAAATTAACGGTATAAACCCAATCGATAGACCCATATTACAAGAAGGTGCTACAGGTGAAGCAGTAAAAAAACTACAACAACTGCTAAATAGTTACGGCACTTACTCAGGTGATATCGATGGGGTATTTGGATTTGAAACTACAGGGGGTGTCATATTATTCCAGTATCGCTTTTTTTTGCAAGAAACTGGAATTGTGAACAGTAAGACTTGGCAAGTACTTTACAAGTGTTGCCCAGTAGATATGCCCATTCTTAACCGAGGTAGTCAAGGTAAGCTAGTTGTAGCTCTTCAACAGAGACTACGTATTGCTGGTAAATATACAGATGTATTTGATGGTAACTTTGGCCCAGTTACAGAAGCAGCGGTGAAATCTTTTCAACATCAGTATAATTTACCCGCTGATGGTATTGTACGCGATCGCACTTGGTTCGCTCTCAGCAATCTGAATGAGTTTAGCTGCTAGTCATAGCAATTCTATTCAAAAGCACTTGTTTCCAATTGAGGAAGATTTGGTTGAGGAGTCCTTAATAAATATGTATTAATACTAAGATTTATGTACTTTTAAATATAAGCTCAATCAATATTTTTGCGTCCGCTAGACTAGAAAAACTCATGTAACTGATTTTTTCTAGTCTTTTACTTTTAAAAGTTTAGTATAAAAAATTAAAGTGCGCTTTAATTAAGTTTTTTGAGATGTTTTAATTACGAATTACGAATTACGAATTACGAATTACGAATTACGAATTAGTATCGCCAGTATTTTTCACTCAGTAAATCATCGATTTCAGTGCTGAACATCCATGCATCGGGAAACTGGGATTGGGGATAATCTTCGCGTGTATCTGATAAAGCATTTTGCCAAATCTCAGAAAAATTTTGGTTCAAGTGATTTCTTAGACTAGGTGACTGCTTTAAGAGTCTTTGGATTCGTCTACGTTGTTCTCGAATTGTCAGTTCCCAACCACGATAATCGTTAGGAGATTCAACGTAAATTCGTTTAAGAACATGGCAAAGCAAAACTTCCAATCGACTTTCTAATTCTCGTTTATCGCGTCCTGCTAAGCCCTCAATCTCCTCCACCAAGCTGTCAATATCAATTTCATCAAACCGTCTTTCTTTAAGCTTGGCAACTGTATCATCAAACCAAGCAACAAGATCCTGCTTATAAAGTGTCTTTTGTGACTGGGTTTGAGTCATTGACTTGCTCCTTGAGCGTCTTTAAGTTTTATTTTAGCGGCACATGCATCTGGATTTTGGTTTACAATTGTCTACCTGACAACCCTAGTTGTAATAAAAAGATACAATTTATACATCGGTCACTTTCCGAAATGGCGATGACGAATACTGTATATATCTAGTATTGATTGATCAAATACTACTCCTTTACAAAGGAGAGCCTATGACATTGCAATCTGGACTAGATGCCTTAAAACAAGGACGTTATCAGGAAGCGATTGAAATTTTAGAGCAATTCTGTGGAAATTGTGTTGACCGCAATTCTCCAGACTATCTTTCAGCGCAGATGTGGCTAATGAAAGCTTATCAAAGTACAGGCGACATCGAAAAAGCCACAAGCTTGTGTCAAAAGTTAATGGTGAGTGAAAACCCACAAGTGCGGAGTTGGGCAGAACAAGCCCGTCAATCCTTACCCAAATCATCAGCAACCCAGTCTAGTAGCGCCATCCAAAAAACCGGACGTGCTGCGACTTTGGGGGTGAAATTAGCGATGGGGGGTGTAGGCGGGAGTTTGGCATTAGCTTCTGGCGTCACTATGACCTTGCTGTTTGGCATGGTGTTAGTTTTAGGTTTGAGCTTAGTATTGATTTTAGGTAGTGATGATCCACTCAATGGACTAGCGATCGCAATTGCCATTACCCTTATTTTCAATATTGCAGCCTTTTTTCTGTCTCCATTCCTCATGGACTTGACTCAAAGCTGGCTTTACCATACCCGTTGGGTAGAGTTGGCAGAAGTTGAAAGCCTCAGTCCAGAGACAGCTAGAATTATTCAGCAAGTCTGTCAGCAAAAAAATCTCAAAACACCAAGACTAGGAATTATTAACGACCAGAACCCCACGGCTTTTACTTATGGTTCATTACCTAACAGTGCCCGCCTAGTCGTTAGTCAAGGACTTTTTACTTATCTCGATGATGATGAAATTGCTACCGTCTATGCTCACGAATTAGGGCACATCGTCCATTGGGACTTTGCAGTCATGACAGTAGCCTCCACCTTAGTACAAATTTGCTACTTGGTTTACAGCACAGCTAGAAGATTAGGGCGTGGCGGCGGTAGCAGCAAAATCAAAGACGCCATGCAAAGTGCTGCTTTAGTTGCTTATATTTTTTATATTCTTGGTACATATTTACTACTCTATCTCTCCCGTACACGAGAGTATTTTGCAGACCACTTTGCAGCAGAAACTACAGGCAACCCCAATGGATTATCTCGCGCCTTAGTTAAGATTGCTTACGGCATTTTAGAAGAAGGTTCACGTGCCCAAGAGCCCAGTCGTCTGATTGAAGGGACTCGCGCCTTGGGTATCTATGACCCCAAAGCTGCTGCTTCCACAGGCACAGCTTACCGTATCGCCTCCGACCCTCAAAAAATCGGTCGCGTCTTTTTGTGGGATATGTTTAACCCTTGGGGTTGGTGGATGGAATTAAATTCCACTCACCCACTCACAGGCAAACGCGTCCGCGCCCTCAGCACCTATGCCGAACAGCTAGGTTTACCGACTGAGTTCGATATGGGGCGAGTTATTGGTGAAGGCAAAAATCTTAATAAGAGTAAGCTTTACGGTAGCTTCTTGTTAGATATCGTGTTGTACGGTGCCGAAACCATAGGTTTAATAGCTGGTTTATGCATGGGTGTGATGCTTTTTTCCAGTTCTCAAAACCCAGCTTTAACCATAAGTGCGCCATTAATTGGTTTAGGTTTAGGAATTCTCGTCAAAGCTCTGGTGATGTTCCCCAACTACAAGCAAGCACCAGCAACCGACATTCTCACCCTGATGTCAGACCCATACGCTAGTCCATTGCGCGGACAACCTGCAAAAATTGCAGGTCAATTAATTGGTCGTGGCGACGCAGGTTATCAATTTGGTTCCGATTTAAAAATTCAAGACCGTAGCGGTATGCTTTATTTGCACTACGCTTCACGCTTTGGCCCCTTGGGTAATTTCCTGTTTGGGATGAAACGAGTGCAAAACTTGATTGGTGAACAAGTTGGGGCTGTGGGTTGGTTCCGTCGTGGCGTTGCACCCTGGATGGATTTGATTCAACTCCAAAGTGAAAATGGCACCATCGTCAACAGTTACCATCGCTTTTGGTCATTCATGCTTGGCGGTGGATCGATTATCCTGGGAGTGGTCTTGATGATGTTTTTGAGCAGTAGATAGCTGAGTTTCTATCCTGCTGTCAAAGCATTTCTCATTCCATCCAAGCTTTATTTGCTCAGGAGGTAGTTAATAACTGCCTCCTTTTTTTGCTTATGAGTCGTGATGCGTAAAGCCCCCGGTTTCTAACCAGGGGAGTGTCAATGCTGTGCTTCTACAGGACGTTCATCTGGAACGAATTCTGCGGGAGTTGTGTCTAGTGCAATTATGATCCTAACTCACTAAATCAGGGAATACTTCTTGCACAGCAGGATGCACTAAACGATGGTTTTGTACATTTACCCCCTTGGCTAAGGCTGAGTTGGTTTCTAGTGCCTTAATTCCTAAATTTGCCAACTGGATGACATAAGGTAATGTACTGTTGTTGAGGGCTTGGGTTGCTGTCCAAGGTACTGCTCCTGGCATATTGGGAACGCCATAATGGACTACACCTTCTTCAAGGTACACCGGGTTCGTATGCGATGTGGGATGTAAAGTTTCTATACAACCGCCTTGGTCAACAGCAACATCAACTATTACAGAACCAGGATGCATTTGTTTGACCAATTCGCGAGATACTAGTATTGGTGTCCGACGTCCTGGCACTAAAACCCCACCAATTAATAGGTCGGCTTCTTGAACGGCGGCTTCGATATGGGCAGAATTACTGTAAAGTAACTCGACTCTAGAGCCAAACAGAGTTTCTAAGTAGGATAGACGTTCGACATTGACATCTAAAATTTGCACTATAGCACCCATGCCAACAGCAATTTTAGCCGCTTCTGTCCCGACAACACCGCCACCTAAAATCACTACTTTGCCTGGTTTGACTCCAGGGACACCGCCTAAAAGAACGCCTTTCCCACCTTGCTGGCGTTCTAGAAACCTCGCCCCAAATTGTACTGCTAGCCGACCAGCAATCACACTCATGGGAGTGAGGAGGGGGAGTTTGTTGGCACCAGGTTGTTCTACGGTTTCGTAAGCGATCGCACAAGTGCCACAATCAATCAAATGCTCGGTTAATTTGCGATCGGCTGCTAAATGCAGATAAGTAAACAAGATCTGTTCTTTCTGCAAAAATTGATATTCTGATACTAGTGGCTCTTTGACTTTTACCACTAGATCTCGATTCCAAACGGCTTCTGGTGGGATGACAATTTCTGCTCCGGCACTTTTGTAATCATCATCTGTGAATCCAGCACCAATACCTGCTTGCGTCTGCACGAAGATGGCATGACCATTTTCCCGCAGTACCCGCACGCTAGAAGGACTCAACCCTACTCGAAACTCTTGATCTTTAGTTTCCTTGGGAACGCCTATTTCCATTTACTGCCTCTGATATTTTTTTGTTTAACTTTAGCCTGCCAATTTCTAGCTTGCTACTTCCGTATTAGGGATAGCTAATCTCTGTCTTTTGAGTTGCAACTTTATCTGCACAACTCCACACTCTTGCCCTTGACTATTGCCCGAATATTCATACAATATATAAAGAATAATTACAAATTGTTAACAGAGCGTTTACACAGCTGCTTCATCAGAGAGCTTGAAACTAAATTTACTCAAGCTATCTGAGCAATCAAGCGCTGAAACCAGCTCGCAACCCACATATTAAGTCCCGTTTGCCGAAAAAGAGGTTTCTCGAACATGACACAACCACAACCAACAATCACGCCCAAACTAGAAGAGCCCAAGTTTGGCTTTAATGAATATGCTGAGCGCTTGAATGGTCGGGCAGCGATGATCGGCTTTATCTTGATGGTGTTGATTGAATACCTCACCAATCAAGGAGTACTATCATGGCTCGGTCTGAAGTAGTGCCATGTGAAAATATAGGTATATAAGTTGTAAACTAGTAGTCAGATGAGTTATGACCAGTTGGTTATTCCAGCTGGTTTTGACTTTAGCAATTGATTACAAACTGTATCGGGTGAGTTATTGTATTTGAATATTAAGCACAGTCAAAAGTGTAAATTTAAATCTAGGTCTGCAATTACTACATGCAAGAGGTAGATTACTACACTTTCTTTCCTCCTATAAGACTATTATAATATCGTATGCCTTCAATTAGAGGGACAAATCGTGATTATTATCGGTAAATTCTATAAAAGGTGAAGTAAAGCCAACCAAGCTGTGATGAACGCTGTATTACCTCGTTTTTTAAAGTCAGCCTACCGAAAAGAACCAGTCATCGCTGTATTGATGACGATGGGTGTTGTAGATGCCTTAATTGGTGGATTAGATGATAGCTGGTCGTTGTTTGCTTTTGGTTTGGGAACAGCGGGTATGACGCTAGCCTTTAAGTTGTGGCGTACCCAGCAACGTCGTCCCATACCTGAAGAACCTGTTGTACAACATTATTTACCATCTCGTTCTTCTAGTTCAGCTTTACCAATGCTGAGCGTTTCTAAGAAAAAACCTCACCAATAGATAGTGTTAGGGACTGCCAAATAAAAAAATATGCCATTGCTTTGGAGCAGGGGGAGGCAAAGTTGTAGCAAAGTCTAGAAAATTAGATAATTTATTTCTTGGAATTCCCTGAAAAAGTAAAAAGAGGATACCCATAAATAAATTTAAGGGTATCAAGTTTTTTATGAGTGCCCTGTTTGCTGAGTGCTGAGTTATAACTTTGTCAGGTTAACTTGCGTACTTATTTAGAAAGTGAGGACAGTAGTGAGGAGTAAGACAAAAGGAGGTGGCGTTTTTGTAATTCGCCCGTATATTATATTGGCATTGATGGCAGCTGTAGCCTTGCCAATCACGGTTTGCAAAGGTTTTAAGCACAATACTGCTCATGCTGCCAATGAAGTGGCACAAGACCCTCAAGCTACTAGAAATTTTACCAATCCTCAGCTAGTTTACTCACTCGCCGGACATGCAGGAACGATTAAATCATTAGCTTTTAGTCCAGATAGTCAAGTTCTAGTTAGTGGGGGTGCAGAAAGCGAAGGTGTAATTCGTTTATGGAATGTCCAACGTGGTAAAAGGTTGGGCAGTATTAATAAAGCACATAAATCAGCTGTAGAATCTTTAGTGATTTCACCAGATGGTCGAACATTGGTTAGCTGTAGTGATGACAACACAATTAACTTGTGGAATCTCAGAAATTATAAGTTTACCCGCTCATTTGTGGGACATACCAGTAATGTATTATCTTTAGCGGTGTCTCCTGATAGTAAAGTTCTCGTCAGCGGCGCTTTAGACGGGATTAGGTTATGGGATTTACTGCAACAACGTCCATTAGGAACTTTGGTACGCTTTGATAACTTAATTTATACACTTGCCATGAGTCCTGATGGCCAGATTCTGGCGAGTGGCGATAATAAAGGTGTAGTCAAGCTGTGGAACTTGAGTACTGGTAAGTTAATTCGTGGGTTTGTAGCTCATTCTTTTGCTGTGAGTGCTGTTGCTTTTACACCTGATGGGCAAACATTGGTTAGCGCTAGTCGCGATCGCACTGTTAAACTTTGGAATATCAACTCTGGAGATTTAGTCCGTACTTTCACAGAACACAACAATTGGGTAAATGCTATTGCCATCAACCCAGACGGACAAACCCTCGCTAGTGCCGGCAGAGATGGTATTAAAGTGTGGAATTTAACTACAGGTGAGTTACTATATACACTGGTTGGACATAGCGATTGGGTAAGTGCGATCGCTTTTAGTCCAGATGGTCAAACTTTGGCCAGTGGCGGATTTGACCGCAGAATTAATATTTGGGGAACTCCATTTCAACGTAATTAAATGACAAGTCTGCAACTGCACCTGATATTACTGCCGAACTGGGATAAAACCAGCTTGCTCAATTGCTTTTTGACCTTGGTCGGTCAGTAAAAGATTGGCATAAACTTGACCGGCTCGTTGTTCACGATTTTTGTTGTGCTTGATAATTACAAACAAGTTGCTGGTAATTGGATAGCTGCCGTTTTTGATGGCTTCGGTATTAACCTGGTTGCGTTGACGTGGACACTGTTCGGGTGATACTGATGGTTGGCGGTAGGGAGTAATGAATTGGTCAGAGGTGCGTCCCAATGGTAAAGCTCTGACGCTGCATTGCCCTACGACTGCACGAGCAGAGGTATAGTATATACCACCTGGGGTTTGGCTGACTTGGCGAACTGCATCTGTAGTAGAGTAAATGTAGTGGACATTCGAGCCAGGCGATCGCATATTCAAATTGCTACCATTAGAAAGTATGGCGATATCTGCATCTTCTGGTCGTTGGGAGAAAGGAGTAATGGACAAGTCTGGCCCTCCTACTTGTTTCCAGTTAGTAATCTCTCCCAAATAAATCTGTTGTAATTGCTTAACAGTTAAACCTGTTACTTTGAGCGATGGGTTGACTATTACCGCTATGCCATCAATGCCTACTGGACGTTGCTCAAGGGTGAATCCTCGCTCTCTGGCAGTGGCGCGTTCTGTATCTGTGACGGGACGAGAGGACTGAGCAAAGTCTAATTGTCCATCAAGTAACATACGAATGCCTGAGCTAGAACCAGGACTACCCCCAACGGGGTCTATGTAGCGAAATTGTAGTTCAGGACGGGCGCTTTGAATTTGAGAATCTACTAATTGCCGAATAGGTGCCCAAGCTGTACTACCACCATACTTAAATGAGTCATTCGGAACATCAATGACTGTCTTAAAGGTAGATTCTTCACCAGAAGTAGTATTTAAACTAACAGAGGAATACTCGGCATTGCTGCGAACCCATAAATTTGATTTTAGTAACCACCAAAGCAGTCCACCAATAACCACGATAGTCATCAGTTTGCCAATAATTAAACCTCTGAGGAATAGGGCAATATCTGCATTAATTACAGGCTTTTTTTTATCTGTATTAACGACAGGTTTTGTTTGATGTGTATTACTCATTTGCTTATGTTGTTTATATTATGAATTACACAGAAATTTATGGTTTTTAAAGTTCAGTTTTGATCAGTTTGTTGTGATGATTATAATTCGCTGTTCATTGACTCTTTTTAACGGGGTGGGGATAAATCTGGCTTTTGGTATTTTCTTCAATCGTGCAATTATTCTTGCAAACTTCTTTTTGATCTGATGATTTGTTTGTGGGAATATCCATTAATCTGTTGAATTTAGTAGGTTGGTCTGGCAATGATGTATTTGCATTGAGAAAAGCATAGAACAATACTAATATTACAAGGCTAGTAGTAACACCGAGACCCATCCCCAGTAGTAAAAAAAAGTTTCTAAAGAGTGGTAAAGATTTGTGATCTGCATTTTGATTTGGTTCAGCAATTGTTACCGAAGGTGGCAATTTGGTAGAAAGTAGCGCTTGTAAAGCTTCTGTGGCAGACTGATAACGTTGGCTATGGCGATCGCGCACCATTAAGTCAATAACATCTGCAAGGGCGTCGCTTACCTGTGCTTTGTGACGCCAAATAATTTCTTCTGTATCGGGATCTTCTTGCAGTTGATTAGGCTGTAAACCTGTTAGGGCTTGGATACCAATCATGCCTACTGCGTACACATCACTACAAAGTTTTGGTTTTCCCTTAGCCTGTTCGCTGGGCATATAGCCAGGAGTGCCGACAGCAATTGTAACATTCGCTCCCAAAGCACCAAGTTTTTTGATACTCCCAAAGTCAATAAGTACAACTTTGCCGTCAGAGTGTCGCCGCATGATATTTTGAGGTTTGATATCCCGGTGAATGATGTTGTGCTGGTGGACAAAAGCCAATACTTCTAGAATGTCTTTTAACAGATTAAAGACCGCATTTTCACTTAGAGACTTACCTACTATAATTTCCTGAGTTAAATCATAACCGTCTACAAATCTTTGAACTAAGTAAAAATCTCCATCTTCATCAAAATGAGCAAATAGTGTTGGAATTTGGTCGTGGTTGTTACCTAACTGATATAAAGCTTCTGCTTCACGAGTAAATAAGCTTTTGGCAATGGGCACAACAGCAGGATTAGAATCTTTTGGTTTAAAATGCTTAACGACACAATGAGGCTTTCCTGGTAAGTCCAGATCCACTGCTAAGTAGGTATCACCAGATCCGCCGCTGCCCAATACCTGAGTAATCTCAAAGCGATTCCGAAGTATCTTTTTAAGCAAAGGATACTGGTGTGTATTACGTGTCCTACATGACGAGGAGTAGGTGTTGTCACAATCTACACTCCCCAAGAGTTTAATGGTCTCAATTTTGCTTTGGGGCAGTTCCATACTTACGCTACTTGATCGATATTATTTGATGCTTACTTATGCATCATAGATTTTACTCGAGTTATTACATAAGTTTACCAAATAATCATGTTGAAGTAAACCTCAACATCAGTGCAAATAATGAAACTTTATGATAAAGCGCTACGTCTTTATATTATTGCTGGCAAGCGCTAGACAGTTATTTGATTGCTGAGTGCTGATTTTACGTAGTATATTTTAGATTGTATAAAACACTTTGGCAGTTTGTGTATATCAAAAGGGGCTGGTCTCACCATCACAGGTTATTTATAAGGATGGCTAGGCTGAAAACCCTTGAGGATGTGGCACGTCATAGTGCCAC
>NZ_JCACKM010000007.1:0-2407 GCF_059505385.1 Desmonostoc vinosum | reverse complement strand
GAGCTTACATAATACTTTCAAATACAAATATGTATTACATTCGCCAACGGTATCACGGTATCCGTATCTCGGCGGCCACCATAACGTTCGCAATCACCGGACGCAGATACCTTTGGCTAGAACCAGATACCTCAAAGTTCCGGTGCATTGCGGTTGTTAGCCGCCGACAACACCAGAAGCCAACGAAAGAATAAACCGAAAGTATCTAACACCATGACGCTTGGGCAACTCCGACTCTTGCTGAAAGCCCAAGTCCCGGTAGATGTGTTGTGCAGACTGCATCAGTTCGCTTGTGAAAAGCCCGATTGAACTCGCCTTGTCGTTTATTGCTTTGGAAATGCACGCCACGGTTAAGGCTTTGGCAATACCTTTGCCGCGATGCTCTGGGTGAACTGCCAACAAGAGGAGCGAAGCCATATCTGGTCTAAAAATTGTCGGGTCACCTTTCCCTGACGGACAGTAAGCAACCGAGCCAATAATATCATTGCTGGAACTGTAAACCATGAATTCTGCCGCCTCTGCTCTTTCTGCGATGTTTCGCAGATTCTTCTGCATGGCTTCCCAAGAGCCAGACGGGAGACACGATGCAAATTCTGCGTAGGCTGCGACGTTCAGATCAGCGATCGCCTCGAAATCTTTACTTGTTGCGATCTCAATCACTTGCACTAATCTCCGTTTTCTAGGCGGCTAACGACCCCAATCACCGGACACAGACGACCTTTGCAACTCACCGAGCGCTTGACTATGTTCCGGTGCATTGGGATTGTTAGCCTGTTCATTGAGAGTATCTAAGTTCACTCATCGACGGGTAACTTCCACCTAATAGGGTAAGTCCGATCAAATATCTCGCGTTGCTGATTGAGATCAACTTGTGGCAGTGTCCTCTCTACAAGATCGAAAACTTCCTCGACAAGTTGGCGTAGTTCCTGGGTTCCGCTGACAGCATCAGTTTGAAAAACATACTCCAACCGTGCAAAAAACTCAGGCGGTTTAATTTTCATTTTTTCAACCCAGTAGCGTGTCCACTTAAAGCCGGGATGATAAATGTGATTTAGCCCAAACAGCAAGTTGAGGAGCCATCGCACAATCATACACCTGTTTTCATATAGCATCGGAATCTCAAGGCGTTCGGTCATGATGTGTTGACCATAAAACGGGCGGAATCTCAGATGCTTTTTAACCATCGCAACAGCAAGGTCTTCAGGATAATGAGAAAGCCGATTTTGCCACTGTTTGATGATGTCTTCGCCGTAAAGAATAACTGCGTGCTGAAGATTAGACGCTGACGCTTGCTTCTCAAACACAAGCCCATTTTGCGACACATCGTAGCGCTCAACAACATCAGTCACAATCTTGTCCATCGCATCTCGTGCCCAATGACCTACTTCGACTTTCATCCCGTATAAATAGAACTGCTCCAACCACGCTTCTTTTGCTTCCTCATGCCGCTCAACTTCCCACCCTTTAACACCAACATTTTGGGCTGTAGCTTGTAATTCTTCGGCAGACGGTAATTGTGACCAAATGAAAGCTAGCTCAAGGTCAGAATACTGGTCTGAGATCCCTACTGCCGCCGAGCCAAACACAAAACACGCTTCAACTTTGGGGTTAGCCGTGAAAGCAGGAGCAATTTTGTGAGCCAATGAAATTCGCCATACGCTGTGTTCAGTCATGTTGAGGATTCATAGTCTCTCTACTGCAACAATGTAGCGCAACAGGCTAACGGCTCAAATCAGCGGCGGCAAGTAACTTCAAACTTAGTACAAAACGCTCTCAACCGTCCGCTGCATTTGAATTGTTAGCCCGTTTTAACGTTTCTAAATTCGGCAAGACCTTTCTCAAACACCTGCTATGACTTGGCTGGTGGCGGACTTGAAATCTAGTGAGATAGTAGATTGATTCTGAGTTAAGCCCAGCCATGAAGCGACTTCGGCTAAATCGAATTTTTAGGTCTGACTCTTGTTAGACTACAGCTACAGCAATCTGGATAATTGGTGATGAAGCAGGACAAGTTGGTAGCCGCATTAAGACTTTATGGTGCCAGCCATGTTCAGTTAACTAGGGCTTTTGCGGATTCATTAGGGTTGCACTCAACGGATGCCGCTGCACTGTCTGAGATCATTTATGGAGAGGACAGAGGTTCGCCTACGTCACCAGCAGAATTGGCACATAAGCTGGCGATTTCTAAACCCGCTCTCAGTGCTTGCATCAACAGGCTTGAAGAGGCCGGACATATTGTGAGGTGTCGCGAATCATCGGATCGGCGCGTGATCACACTACGGTGCAGTCCTTCTATTTACCAGCATGTTGACAAATTTTTTGGTCCGGTTTCCGCTCGAATGAGCAAGGTTATAGAGGAACTCAGCGAAGCTGAGGTTGATCTCATCCAACGGTTTCTTCAGTTATC